>JBKPBV010000109.1:0-14341 GCA_046727055.1 Actinomycetota bacterium
ACCTTCCACGGCGACGAAGGTAGCGGTGACGCCGCCGCACCCCGGCCCGCCTCGACCCGCCCTGAACTCGTCGAAGGGCTACACACCCGCCCCCTTTGGGGGCTGCCGTGCTGGCTAGCGCGCGGCGGCATCCCCGGCCAAAGACTCCAGTCCGTTTTCGGTCGGCAAATCGAATCCTTCGGCGTGGGAGCCGCTCAGGGAGCCAATCGTGGTGGTCCACGGCGGGCCGCTGCCAATGTCAGCGAATCAGTGACAGCCGCACTCGCCAGTCCTCTCTGTGAGAGTCTGGCTGCGCTGACGCAGAAGCGGTCAACCCGTGCACCCAGCAGGCCGCTTCGGCGTCGGATTCTCCCAGTGCTTACGACAGAAACTCGGACGGAGTGCTGAGGTCGCGCCATATGTGAGTAACGAACTGAGTAACCATTGCGGTGCAGATCGGCAACCGCCACTGGACGATCCTGGAAGTTTCGGCGCTCCGGGCCCAGCGATCGACGACCATTTGACGTGCTTCACACCGAAGCGCGGCGTTGCCCGGCGGACCGGTGCTGGTCGTCGGGGGCGGCAACTCGGGGTTCCAGATCGCCGAGGAATTGGCTGCCACCCGCCAAGTCGACCTGTCGATCGGTGATCGGTCACCGATGCTGCCCCAGCGGCTGGCCGGCAGGGACCTGTTTTGGTGGCTCACCCGGCTCGGCGTGCTGCGAGTCACCATCGACACGCGGCTCGGCCGGCGAGCCAGTCGTCGGGAGTTCATCATTGGAACCAACAAGCGGCCGCTCCGCAATGTCGGGGTATGGTTCCGGCGCCGACTGGTTGAGGCTGATGGACGAACAGTCCGATTCGCTGACGGCAGCACGCTACACGGCGTCGGGGTGTTGGTCTGGGCGACCGGCTACCGTTCCGACTACACCTGGATCCATATCCCAGCGGCGGTTGAGCACGGGCGGGTGGTCACCGCCGCGGCGTGACCAAGATCCCGGGCCTGTACTTCCTGGGATTGTCCTGGCAGCATACCCGGGGCTCGGCCCTGCTCGGCTTCGTCAACGACGATGCCCCATACCTCACCGACCAGATCGCCGCCCACCATCGCGGCGCCCCAGCCGAGGCCGGCGTCGCCGAGCAACCCTCCAGCTAATACGGGTCTTCGAATTGAGCATGGCCTGGGCTAGGTCGATACGGCCGTTGTCCAGCGGCGGCGCCGAATATCGGAGCAGACAATGATCAAGTCTTTGAATCCATGGTTGCAGCTGCGCGGACTTCTCGATGATCAGGTTGAGGGCTTCGGTGCCGCCCGTGCTGACGCCCGTGGGTGTCGGGATAGGCGAGGATCTGAACCCCAAGCCTTCGCCCGCCTTCGCCAGGACTGCATCAGCGTGAGCGTGGTGGGTGCCGCTGAGGTCAGGTTTCTTCAGCTCGACATTCGCGTCGTTGCTAGCCGTTGCACCTCGTCGGCTCCCGCCAACGAGAGCAAACACGTCTGGATCAGAATGCCCCTGTTCGACTACTCATGGATTTGATACGCGCATTCAATCCATGCTTACGCATCCTCAGCCACAGGCAGAGCAGGGAGACTCCATCGTTAACCCACCCGCTGGGGAGCACCATACCAATGAGCAGCGCATTATCGTCATCGGTAAGCAGCTGATCGGCTTCGGGATCGCCGGTGAGGCGGAGCGGGGCGTTTGTCATGCCCGCCATTCTGCCTGGCTCGCACCATAGATGTAGTGCTCCAGTGCCCCTCGCGCACGATCTCAGATGGCTGAGCGGTGCTACTCGTACATCACATACTCCGGGCGCGGCTTCAAGCTAAGCACCTCCTTCGGGGTCATCAGCCGGCCGCCGTTCTCACGGTCCTCGGTGAAGAACAGCTTGAAACCGGGGTGTACGAACTCAGGCGTGGTCTTGTTGACAACCCGGTAGGTGTTTTTCTTGGGCCCAGGTGGGCCCAGCCCGTCGACCGACTTGATCACGACCACGCCCTCGTGATCTTTGAGTCCGGACTCCTTGCGCACCACGCTGCGAGCGACCTGGTGATAGACCATCACCTTTTCCGGAAGGTCGTGCTGCTTGACCAGACCAGAGAGATAACGGGCAACCTCGTCCACCTCGGCACCAGTGGTACGCCCGTAGACTCCGCCCGGGCGCTGACCCGGATCCATTGCCCACTCCGGATCCAAGGCGACGCCGACATCGGGTTGCTCGAGCCATTTCTTGAATGCCTTTACCTCAGTGATGAATTCTGATCGACCCGGTTGGAGATTGAGCAACATGATGGCCTGATGCTTGCGTGCGGCCTTGTGATAGGTAGCAATCTGGGCATCCGTGAGGCGCACCCGGTGCTTCCCATCCCCGCCGGGACTTGGCTGGACGACGGTCGCGATCACCTCGAGAACCGGCAAGATTTCCCGGCCAGCCGCGTACGGCTTGGCTGTGCGTTCGATCTCGGCGACCCGCTGATGAAGTGGACCCGTCCCGAGCCGGCCGAGAGTCGGAGCTCCGGTCACGCCGGCATAGCCCACCAGGCGGTACCTGGGGAACACTTCTCGCCCCCCACGCGGCAATGTTGCCGGAGACGGCTGAGTGGCGCCGGGCTTGGGAGCTGGTGTGGCCGCTCGAGTTGTGGTTGGGGTTGGTGTCTGGCTCGCCGGTGTCGCGGTTGGGCCCGGTGTCTGGTTCGCAGCAGGTGTCGAGCTAGCCGACCAGAGATCCGGTGGCACCAGCGGATCCTGACCCACCCCGCAGCCGGTGCATGCCAGCACAACCAATAACAGCGCGGTCATGCATCGGACGATGGTCACAGTCGCCACTCCCCTGTCCTGACGGCTCGGCGTTGGCCTAGGACGGTTTGAAGCTGGAATCTGAACCTACCCAAGCGACGTCGGCCAGACTAACCTTCTGCCCCAGGAGGTTGGCGATGCGAATCTACGAACTGCTCCGCAACAAAGGCTTCGATGTCATCACCGTCAGACCGGCGACGACAGTGTCCGAAGCCCTAACGCTGCTCAAGGAGTACAACCTCGGGGCCGTCGTGGTATCCACCGACGGAAACCAAATCTCAGGCATCCTGACAGAACGCGACGTGGTGCGTCGCCTCTGTGAGGGAGCAGACTTTCTCAACTCGCCGGTGTCGGATGTGATGACTAGTGAGGTCCTCACCTGTCGCGCGGACGAGTCGGTTCAGTCGCTGATGAACACGATGACCGAGCAGCGCATCCGTCATCTGCCCGTAGTGGATGACTTCGGGAGATTGTCGGGCCTTGTCAGTATCGGTGACGTTGTGAAGTCACACATCTCGCAGATCGAGTTTGAGCGCGATCAGCTGGAGGGCTACGTCTCACATAGTTGAGCGGGCTCGATCAACCTCACAAGTTGATCATATGACCCGAGATGCCGTGGGCCACGTCCTTGAGCGCCTCGGACAGCGTGGGGTGCGCATGTACATTGCGCGCGACCTCCTCCGCCGTGAGATCCCAAAGCTGCGCCAGCGTGAGCTCGGGCAGCAGCTCGGTAACATCTGGCCCGATCATGTGGAGACCTAGGATCTCGCCGTACTTGGCGTCCGCGACGAGCTTGACAAAGCCTGAGGTCTCGCCGAGTCCGTGGGCTTTGCCATTGGCCGTGAACGGGAACTTAGCCGTCTTGACGTCGTAGCCCTTGTCTTTCGCCTGCTGCTCGGAGTAACCGAATGAACCAATCTGCGGCTGGCAGTAGGTGGCCCGCGGGATCATGTCGTAGTTGATGGGCATGGTCTCGGCCCCCGCGATGGTCTCAGCGGCGACCACTCCCTGAGCTTCGGCGGTGTGCGCCAGCAGCAACTTGCCAGTGCAGTCGCCGATGGCGTAAATGTGCGGCACGTTGGTGCGCATGTAGTCATCGATCTCGATGGCGCCGCGATCGTCGAGCTTGACGCCGGTGTTTTCCAGACCGTAACCCTCCGTACGCGGGGTGAATCCAATCGCCTGTAGCACCTTGTCAGCCTCCAGGATCCGGCTCTCGCCGGCCCCATCGGCAGAGCCGGACTTCGTCGGCTGCGTCGGAGCGACCGTGACCTTGACCTTGTCGCCGGAGTCGTCGATCGCTTCCACCTTGGTGCCGGCGAGCACCGTTACACCGAGCTTCTTGTACGCCTTGGCAAGCTCGCTGGACACCTCAGGCTCTTCCAACGGCACAATGCGATCAAGGAATTCCACCAGCGTTACCCGTACGCCGTAGTTAGCCATGATGTAGGCGAACTCAACGCCGATCGCGCCTGCCCCGGCGATGATGAGCGACTCCGGGAGGCTGTCGGTCATGATCTGTTCTTCATAGGTGACTACGCGTTCGCTGAGCGAGGTTCCCGGGAGCAGGCGCGTCGTCGCGCCGGTTGCAATGATCACATTGTCGAAGGTGACGGTCTCGGTGCCGTTCGGCCCTTCCACGCTGAATGTATGGGTGTCGGTAAAGCTGGCCCAGCCGTCGAACTCGGTGACCTTGTTCTTCTTCATCAGGAAGTGCACGCCCTTGGCCATCCGGTCAGCGGCGGTTCGGCTGCGCTTCCACGCGGCCCCGAAGTCAAACCTCACATCGCCACTGATGCCGAAAACGTCGGCTTCGTGGTTGAAGATGTGTGCGATCTCTGCGTTCCGCAGCAGCGCCTTGGTCGGGATGCAGCCAACGTTGTTGCAGACACCGCCCCAGTACTTCAGCTCGATGATCGCCGTCTTCAGGCCCAGCTGGCCAGCCCGGACTGCGGCCACATAACCGCCGGGTCCCGCGCCAAGTATGACGACATCAAAGTGTGCACTCATGGCCCAACTTTAGGGGCCTATCTTTGGGGTCGGCCTGTCGGCCTGCTATGGTCGTGGCCCGTCACCGAGCGACTATCTCACGTGGCCAATTCCTGCCAGCTGGCCATCAATCGGTGCGTTGTCCACAAAACTATCTCATATATGAGTTATCGTGCCTGGGTGACCGACAATGACTGAAACGTACTTGGACAGGATCGGCGGATTGATCCGTGACGCCCGCAAGCACCGTGGTCTAACCCAAACGCAGCTTGCCGACGTCCTCGGCACCAGTCAGAGCGCCGTACACCGCATTGAGGCTGGGAACCAAAACCTGAGTCTGGAGATGGTGAGCCGCATCGCCGAAGCCCTCGACTCGCCGCTCATCTCTGTCGGCGGCGGTGGACCGCAGCACCTGCGCGTACAGGGCGGCGCCAATCTGACCGGCACGATCGAGGTGCGGTCGTCGAAGAACGCAGCAGTCGCGTTGTTGTGTGCGTGCCTGCTCAACCGGGGACGCACGGTGATTCGCGGCATTGCCAAGATCGAAGAGGTCAATCGGATCCTCGAGGTCCTCACCAGCATAGGGGTCCGGGCGACCTGGTCCTCCGACGGCAATGATCTTGAGCTAGTACGGCCTGCGGAGCTTTGGCTGGACGATATGGATCTCGAGGCGGCACGGCGCACCCGCTCGGTGATCATGTTCCTCGGCCCGTTGCTGCACTCCTACACGAGCTTCAAGTTGCCGTACGCCGGAGGGTGCGATATCGGGAGGCGCACCATCGAACCCCACCTGCAGGTGCTGAGGCGATTTGGGCTACACGTGCACCCCACTGACGGCTTCTACCACTGCACCGTAGACGAATCGGTCGAAGCGTCTCGGACGATCACGCTGACCGAACGTGGCGACACCGTCACCGAGAACGCCCTACTCGCCGCTGCGCTGGCGCCTGGCGTAACGGTGCTGCGCAATGCCAGTCCGAACTACATGGTCCAGGATCTCTGCATTTTCCTCACTCATCTCGGTGTCGAGATCGATGGCATCGGGACCACCACGCTGCGCATCCATGGGGTCGAGAGCATCAATACCGATGTGGAGTTCGCCCCATCCGAGGACCCCATCGAGGCAATGAGCCTGCTTACGGCCGCGATCGTCACCCAATCCGACCTCACGATCAAGCGGGCACCCATCGAGTTCCTCGAGATCGAGCTCGCGATCTTGGAGGAAATGGGTTTGGACTATTGCCTTAGTTCGGAGTATCTGGCCGCCAACGGACATGCCCGGCTCGTCGATCTGACCGCCCGACCGTCGGAGCTGCGCTCCCCCATCGACAAGATCCACCCGATGCCGTTCCCCGGGCTGAACATCGACAACCTGCCATTCTTCGCAGTCATTGCAGCGACAGCCGAAGGCAAGACGATCATCCATGACTGGGTCTATGAAAACCGCGCAATCTACCTCACCGAGCTGAACCGGCTGGGCGCCCGGGTGCAGCTACTCGACCCCCACCGCGTCATCGTCGAAGGCCCGACGCGCTGGCGCGGCCAGCAGGTGGTCTGCCCGCCGGCGCTGCGCCCCGCGGTCTGCATCTTGCTCGGCATGCTCGCCGCTCGCGGCGAGTCCCAGCTGCGGGACGTCTATGTCATCAACCGGGGTTATGAGGATCTCGCCAACAGGCTGAATGCCCTGGGCGCCAACATCGAGGTGTTCCGAGACTGAGCTGACCGGCGCTAGCGGAGACGCACCGGCTCGAAGCTGTAACTGGGCCGGATGAGCTCGTCCTGAGCGGCGATCAGAGCGAGTTCATCACGGCCCAGGCCGGCCGTGATCGCGAGAAGCCCATAGACGACGGCAGCGGTGTGGGCGAGTGCTCCCGGCAAGTCCCGGGTTCGCAGCAGCGTGGCAAGGAAGGTGGCCGCCGTGACGTCCCCGCTGCCGGTGAATGTACGCGGCAGCAGCGGCGTGGAGACCAGCCACGCCCCTTCGGCGTTCACTGCGACCATGTCGATGGTCTCCGGCGTCGCGTCCCGGCGTACCACGCTGGTGATCAACACAACATCTGGCCCAAGGGCGCGCGCAGCCTCTGCGGCGTCCAGCACCTCCGCCATCGTGGACACCGGAAGGCCGGTCAGCGATGTCAGTTCGAACTGGTTTGGTGTGATGATCTGGGCGGCAGGGACCGCGTGTTGCCGCATGAACCCCGGAATCCCGGGCCGAACATAGCTGCCGCGCTCCGCATCCCCCAGCACCGGGTCGCAACAATAAATCGCAGCAGGGTTGCGCCGCTTGACCAGTGCCACCGCTTCCAAGATCATCGCACCGATGTCTTCCGCGCCCTGGTAACCCGAGAGCACCGCATCGACCTCCCCCAGTACGCCGCGTTCGTCGATCCCACGTACAACTTCGCCTAGATCGACGGCGCTCAACAGCGGTCCTCGCCATGATTCATAACCCGTGTGGTTGGAGAAATGCACAGTGATCACGGGCCATACCTCCACGCCCATCCTCATCAGCGGGAAGGTGACGGCACTGTTGCCGACGTGCCCGTAGGCAACAGATGACTGAATCGACAAGATTGTCGTCACGCGCGCCATTCTGGCAGTGTCCGATGCTTTGCTGCCCTCAGCGCGGATCGCGCTCTGCTTGATTGCTCGCTTCGCTCGCTGCGATGTTCGCTGGGTTGCCGCCGTCTTCGTCGGAGCTGACGGAACGGAAAACCGTTGTTCCCTCATCTCCTCCTGCAGGTCGGCGGCGCGAACATCAGAAGCCGCCTACTTCGTCGTCGCTCGCAGACGAAAGCATGTCTGCTCACTCCTCCTCAGCACAGCGGCGCGCGATCCGGTGTCTAATTGCTGGCGCTTCGCGGCCGCTGTCCTCGAGAGCAGGTGTTGTCACCAATACCAACGCACGCTCAGGAGATTTTATGGCCTTCTGCCCAGCGCGAGACAAAAATCATCTTCGTCTGTAGCTTGGGGTTGTGCGGAACATCAGGCCTATTGACAACTCAGCGTCGAGAGACTCAGATCGATTGCTGGCAGTCGGTGCGGTCACCCGATCCGATCGGCTTGTCATCGAGCTGGTCGAGCAGCGCGACACGCCCGCAATACTGATCAAGTGGCCAGCACGACCGACTGTCACTGATCCCGCAGACCTTACGGCGACTGTCGCCGCGATCGTCCGCATCTTGGGCGCGGCGCAGATCGAGTTGGCAGCGCGCCGAGCGGCGGGACTCTAAAGGCCGCCTCCGCGTCGGTACTTCTCCGGCCCGGCGCAGCAACGAACGCGTACGTCCGTTCGTTCCACCTCACACGCTTTGCAACGTGCGTATCGCATCAGGAGCGCACGTGTACGTAAGTTCCTGACCGGCGAGGGAGATGAGGGGGCGGTGGCACTCAACGTTGGGTTAACCCCACTGCCTGTTGGTTCGGACTCACCCGAAGTGCGAGGAATTACCGCGAAGTGGAAAGATGTTGCACCTCTGGATGCCGATATGGGCACTTGCAGCACATTTTGGCTCTCCACCTTAGAGTGGTGACCATGTCATCCGGCGTCGACGACAACACCTCCCACGACGCGGAGAGACCAACCGCAACATTGTCACGTGGCAGCGAGACCGCGAATAGGGCTGCGCGCCGCACCCACGAGCATCATCACCACCACATCCTCATTGAGCCCGAAGAGGACCGCTGGCGGTGGCGGCGCAAGATCAGGGAGGACAAACGCAAGCTCGCTGTCTATCGTGTGGCTGTCGGCCTCCTCGGGCTCGTTCTTATCGCCCTAGGTTTCGTCAGCGGACCGATCCCAGGCCCGGGCGGAATCCCACTGATTTTGCTCGGCTTGGCCGTGTGGTCCAGCGAGTTCGAGTGGGCCCACCAGCTCATGACGTGGTTCAAGAAGCAGCTGCATCAATACCGCACCTGGTCCCCGAGAAAGAAGGGCCTCTTCTGGGTGGTCTTCTTCGGCTGCTGCGGACTTGTCGGATATCTGTACTTGCTGGTGACCGGTCCGCCCAGCTGGCTGCCCGGATCGGTCAACGTGCTGCTGCAGCGGCTGCCAGGGCTCTGACGTTTCGCGCGCCGCCGTGGTGAGACAGGCTGGCGCGTCGCTGTCCTGGACGAGCGAGCCAGCAGATGTGCTTTTTGTCTGCGAAGCGAGTGAGGAAGCCAGCGACTTCCAAGCGCCAGCCTCAGCGAGCGAAGCGAGCGATCTCATACGGAGCGAGCGGACACGTCCGTCTTCGTCCGCGAGCGACGACGAACTAGGCGACTGCCAGGCGCGAGACGCAGCGAGCGGAGCGAGCCATCAGACACGCCTCTGAGTGCAGAATGAGCCCATGAGGGCCGCTGACTATGCCTTCTTCGATGTGCCGTTCACGGCATTCGCGCATCGCGGCGGAGCAACCTATGAGCCCAACCTCTTCCGCGAAAACAGCCTGCATGCGTTCAAAGAGGCGGTCGCCCTCGGCTACCGCTATCTGGAGACCGATGTGCACGTCACCCGCGATGGAGTGTTGCTGGCATTCCATGACCAGGTGCTGGACCGGGTGACCGATCACACGGGTGCGATCGCGGACATGACCTTTGCCGAGGTTTCCGAGGCCAGGATCCATGGCATCGATCCCATTCCCAAACTGTCTGAGCTACTAGCCGAATTCCCTGAGGCACGGTTCAACGTCGACGTCAAATCACCGACGGCAGTGGCGCTCCTCGTCTCGACCATCGAAGATTACGACGCCTATGAGCGGGTTTGTGTGGCCTCTTTTGGAATCCGCCGCCTGTATGAGCTGCGCCGTCGCCTCGGCTGGCGGGTTCCTACAGCCGCGAGCGCGCTCGGAATTGGGGTGAACCGGTTCGTGCCGTGGGTTACCTGGGCACTGAATACCCCGGCGCCCGTGCTGCAGATGCCCCTCTCCATCCCTATATTCGGTCGTCAGCTCACCGTAGTGACTCCGGCGCTGGTTGATGCCGTTCATCGAGCCGGCAAGAAAGTGCAGATCTGGACTGTCGACGACTCCGAAACCATGGAAAAACTGATCGATGCAGGTGTCGATGGAATCTTCACGGACCGCATCGACATCTTGAAGGATGTGCTCATCAAGCGCGGCCTGTGGGCCGAGTTATCGAGCGGGGAGCCATGACGGACAGTGACAAAGTGGGAGACGCAGCGGCGCTCCAACCACCGCCCATGGTGGGAATGCGAATCAAGCGCCGAGCTGTGCTGGCGTGGGGACTTTGGGACTGGGGATCCTCGGCGTACTCAGCTGTCATCACCTCCTTCGTGTTCGGACCGTACGTCGTCCGGGGCGTGGTCGGAGATGCCCAACCGGGCGGGCTCAGCGCCAACACCTGGCTGGGCATCTCCAGCGCGACTGCTGGCCTGCTGATCGCGCTCATCGCCCCCATCACCGGCCAGCGGGCCGATGCAAGCGGTCATCGCAAGCGCAGCCTCGCGATTTGGAGTGCACTCGTCATCGCTGTCATGTTCGGCATGTTCACGGTGAAGAACGAACCCAGCTACCTCTGGATCGCGCTCGTGTTGCTTGCCGCCGGCGCCGTCTTCCAGGAGTTCGCCATCGTCTCCTACAACGCGATGCTGCCGCAGGTCTCGACGCCTGAGACCATTGGGCGGGTATCGGGATTCGGCTGGTCGATGGGCTACATCGGCGGGATTTTCCTGCTGCTGATCTGTTACGCCGGTTTCATCGCACCAGATGTTGGCTGGTTCGGGGTCACCTCGGACGGCGGCCTCAACATCCGAGCAGTGGTGGTGCTCGCGGCTGTCTGGTTTGCGGTTTTCGCAATTCCAGTGCTGCTGGCCGTGCCTGAGAAGCCACCCGGTCCCAAACGTCGGCGGGTGAGCTTCTTCGCCTCCTACCCGCTGCTCCTCAACGACATCAAGGCGCTGTTCCGGCAAGACCGGAACGCGGTGTACTTCCTCATCGCATCGGCCCTCTATCGGGACGGCTTGGCGGCGATCTTCAGCTTTGGTGCGATCTTGGCGGTCAGTGTCTACGGATTGGCACAAGCCTCGGTGCTGATCTTCGGAGTTGCCGCCAACCTCGTTGCCGCGGTCGGCGCGCTCGGCATGGGCGCCGTCGAGGACCGGATCGGTCCCAAGAAGGTGATCATGATCTCGCTGATCGGGCTGATCACGACGGCGATGATCCTGCTCTTCGCCCAAGGCGCCATCATGTTTTGGATCTTCGGCCTGCTATTGACCCTGTGGGTGGGCCCTGCGCAAGCCAGCTCCCGGTCGTTCATGGCACGAGTCGCGCCAGCCGGGCGAGAGGGTGAGATGTTCGGGCTTTACGCCACCACTGGTCGTGCGGCCTCCTTCCTGGCACCCGGACTCTTCGCCCTCTTCTCGGGCTTGTTCTCAGACCGCATCGGTATCGTGGGCATCATCCTCGTACTGCTGGCAGGCGTATTGGCGCTGGCCGGTGTGAAGTCTCCACCAAGACATCCGGTCCAGGTCTCCGAATAGCTGTACAGCCGGCTAGTCGGAATTGGAGTATGGAACATATCGACGTGGCCGGGAGTTGAACCAGTCGGGTGTGGAGAACGTCAGGACATTAAGACGGAGGGTTCTGCTCATGGCTGATCGTTCATTGAAGGGCACTGGTCTCGGGGCCAAGAGCTTTGAGGACGAGGCCGGTGTCGAATTTGCCGCCCGACAGGAGGTGGCATATGACTGCCCTCGAGAGCACCACTTCACCCTGGTGTTCGCCGCAGAGGCCGATATCCCCTCCGTGTGGGAGTGCCCGCGGTGCGGTGCGGAGTCGCTACGTTCCGACGGTGAGCGGCCCGAGTTAAAGCAAGAGAAGTCGCCGCGTACGCATTGGGACATGCTTCGTGAGCGGCGATCGATTGCCGAGCTTGAGGAGTTGCTCGCGGAACGGCTGAGCCAGTTGCGGTCTGGTGAGTTGGGCTCGACTGCAGTGTCGCGAAACACGCGACCTAAGAAGACGGCCTAGTCGTTTTGCTCGCAGGCTGCGAGCCTCGGCATTGCGCGAGCAGCCCTCAAGATCAGGGGCCGCCTTCTCGTCGGGCGCTGCTGGCCCCCCGAACAGCGGCACCCAACTCGAGAGGGCGGCCTTTTGCCGTCTAGGCCGCGGGCTCGTCGGGGCGCATTGGCGGCGTTGATTCCGCGATTTCTCCAGCGATGATGGTCGGCCCCTCCGGCTGCTGCCCATTCGCGAGGGGTCCTTCGACCGTTTCACCCGCGATGAGGTTGTCCGTGTCCAGGCGTGCCCGGGCCACGGAAATCCCAAGCCGGTTGATCCGACGCCCCACGAAGAACGCAATGATCTTCCGGGCAAACGGCCGAGTCCAGCGAAGCAGGAACAGGAATCCCACGACGTCGGTCAGGAATCCCGGCAGTACGAGCAGTACGCCGCCCACCAGAATCAACGCAGCGTCGGCGAGCTCGCCGGTCGGCACCTTGCCCTTGGTGAAGGCGTCATTCAGCGCCTTCCATGCGCGGGAACCCTCGTGACGCATCAGCAGGACGCCAATCACCGCTACCACGACCAGGATGAGCACCGTGGGCAGTAGCCCCAGCTGTTGACCGATTTGGACGAGTAGCCAGACCTCGAAGATCGGCACCGCGATTAGCAGCACCACGAGGAGAACCATTGGCCATCCGTGACGAAGCCTCATGAGACGAGCGCTTTCCTCTTCCCGACAAGGGACCGCAATTGCCCGGCCCGGTGAGCGATTCCCCACATCGTGGTCAGGACGAGCGCTTCGATGACGATTCGCTTACTCATCTTCGAGTCGCCGTATTCCCGCTCGATGAACGTGATGGGAACCTCGACGACCTTAAACCCCGCCTTCAAGGCTCGCCAAGCGAGATCCACCTGGAAGCAGTAACCAGCCGAGGCCACATTGTCCAATCCCAGACCCAGCAAAGTCTTCCGGCGAAAGGCACGGTAGCCGCCGGTCGCGTCGCGCAGCGGGATGCCGAGCGCGATCCTGGTCCAGAGGTTTCCGCCGCGGGAGAGGATCTCACGGGACTTTGGCCAGTTGCGGACCTTGCCACCCTCAACCCAACGCGACCCCAGCACCAGATCGGCGTCAACAAGCGCCTCGAGTAGTTTGGGCAGCTGCTCTGGCTGATGTGACCCGTCGGCGTCCATCTCTACCAATACCTCGTAGCCGGCGTTCAGGCCCCACTCGAAACCCGCCAGATACGCCGCGCCGAGACCCTCCTTGCCGAGCCGGTGCATGACATGAACATGATCGTCGGCGCTCGCGATCTCGTCGGCGAGCTTGCCGGTGCCGTCGGGTGAATTGTCGTCAGCGATCAAGATGTGGGCATCCGGCACTGCTCTACGGGTCCGGCTGATGATGCGTGCGATGTTCTCCGACTCGTTGTAGGTGGGGATGATCACCAGAATCGGTCCGAGGCTGGTGGACCGTGTCACTTCCCCTGCCATCGCGGGCTGGGTCGTCGGGGGTGTCGGTTCGGTCAACGCGGATCTCTTTCTGTGTTGGATTGCTCGGCTGGCTATGCTCGCTGTGTCTGATGGCTCGCTCTGCTCGCGGCGGTGTTCTCGGGGTTGCACGGGATCGCCAGCTTCCGCCGAGCGCGGCCAGGCAAGCCAATACGGCCACCAGCGCGAGGCCCCGCTCCAACCATGGCGCGACCCGGATAGCCGGTGTCAGCGCGTTCCGCAACGGCATCTCTACCACCATGCTCTGCGCCGTGAACTCCTGAGTGCGAATGGCGACAGCACCGTCTCGGGTGATGAAACCAGAGACGCTGTTGGTCGTGGCGACCGCGATCTCCCGCCGACTCTCCATGGCGCGGGCTCGCGTAATTGCGAACTGCTGCTCGATCTGCCCCGTGCCGCTATAAGTTGCGTTGTTGCTCTGCACCATCATCACTTGGGCACCACCGATCAATGACCGGTAGATCGTGTTGTCGTAGGCGAGCTCGAAACAGATCACGTCGCCAATCTTGATCGGCCGATCGGCCGCGGTGACATCCAGAACGCCAGGGCGGGTCCCTGGGACCGACTGCGCGCCAACTCGTTCCAGCAGCGGGATCACGGGCAGCAACCGGGCCCGGAAGGGAATCCATTCACCGAAGGGCACCAGGTTCTGCTTGTCGTAGCGAGCCAGGATGCCACGGTCCGGATCCCACCACAGTGCTGCGGTCTGGCGCTCGTCAAAGCCGGGACCCTGCATCACCGCACCCACCAAGATGGGACGGCCGGCTACTTCAGCAGCAGCCTGCACGGTCTGTCTGGTGATCGGGTCGGCTGTCGGATCGATATCGGTGGAATTCTCGGGCCACAGCAGGAACTCCGGCGCCGGCTCTTGGCCCAGTCGCACCTTGGTCATCAGGTGGATGGTCTCAGACAAATGATTGTTGGTGACCGACCGAGCACGGCCCATGGCCTCGATGCCGCGGCCTGGGATGTTGCCCTGCACGATCCCTACGCGGACGCTTCCGGCTGAGGTGACAGCGGGCTCGACCTGGTAGAGCCGCAGCGCCGAGCCGAGCATGACGAGGCTGACCACGAGACCGACAGCGATGAGTGCGCGGCTCCCTCGCGCCAACCGGCCAGGTG
>JBKPBV010000110.1:0-9885 GCA_046727055.1 Actinomycetota bacterium
ACCTGGCTCGACCTTGTGGCGCTGCTCGGCGCCGGAGGACTTGCGGGCTTGATCAATACTGTCGTCGGCTCGGGGACACTGATCACGTTCCCCACCCTGCTTGCCCTCGGTGTGCCACCGGTGACGGCCAACATCTCCAACACCGTGGGATTGGCGCCTGGCTCGCTCTCCGGCGCTTGGGCGACAGGGCACGAGCTCAACGGTGAGCGCCGGCGGGTGCTCTGGTTGGGATCGGCCTCGCTGCTCGGCGGGATCGGCGGTGCGTTCTTGCTGCTGTGGCTGCCGTCGGCAGCGTTTGATGCCATCGTCCCGGTCTTGATCGGTTTGGGCTGCGTTCTCGTCATCTTGCAGCCCTTCATCACCAAACGACTTGCCTACCGGCGGGCCCGTCTTGGCCTGGAGGCTAAGCCGCCGCTCGGAGCGGGATTGGGTTCGGTGCTGTTATGGCTCGCCATCGCGCTCACGGGTGTCTATGGCGGCTACTTCGGAGCAGCCCAGGGCGTGTTGTTGATCGCGATCTTGGGAATTGGGCTTTCAGAATCTTTGGCCCGCGTCAATGCGATCAAGAACGTGCTGGCGACGATTGTCAACACGATTGCCGGCGTCGTGTTCGTGATCGTCAGCGAGGTGAACTGGCCCGTGGCGATCGCAATCGCCGCGGGATCGGTTCTGGGCGCCCAAGTTGGCGGCAGAGTGGGCCGCACGCTGCCCCCAACGATCTACCGGGTGATCATCGTGGTGGTTGGCGTCGCCGCGATCGTTAGCTTGGTGCGCTGATCGCGAGGGCCATGACCTCGGCGTTCGGCAGGCCGGCCGCAGATCGCCCGGCCATGGCGATCTTGCTTCCGCGGATACCGCTGCCGACGACGATCATCTCCAGTCCCGCAACCACTTCGTCGACCAGGATCGGCCAGGTGGATGGCAGGCCGATGGCAGTGATGCCGCCGTACTCCATCCCTGTCGCGCGTACGGCGTCGTCCATCGCTGCAAAGGAGATCTTCCGGACGTCGAGCCGCTTGCGGATCACTTTGTTGACGTCGGCCCGGTCGGTGGCCCGTACCAGACACGCTGCCATCGTCGACACTTCGGCGCGCCGCCCGGCCACCACCACACAGTTCGCTGAGACTTCCAACGGCACTTGGTATGCCGCGCAGAACTCGGCCGTGTCCGCTCGGCTTGGGTCGATAGGAGCCACGAAGCATTCCAGGCCGAGTTCCGCAATTGCCACCTTGACCGGTCGAGCCAAGAGTTCGGGGCGGTTGAGTGCGGGTTGCCAGTCTAAATTTCCGACGATGTGCATCAGGGGAGGATCTTAATGTGGCTTACCATCACCGATGCCGATGATCCGCGTCTGGCTGACTACGTCCGGCTGCGCGAGGCTTCGCTGCGTCGGCACCTCGAGTCCGAACAGGGCCTCTTCATCGCGGAGGGTGAGAAGGTCATCCGGCGCGCCATCGAGGCCGGGTACCGGCCCCGGTCTTTCCTGTTGGCTGAGCGCTGGCTTGCGAGCTTGCGCGATGTGCTGGAGGGGTGGCCTGCTGTACCAGTCTTCGTCGTGACCGAGCGCCTTGCAGAGCAGGTGACCGGATTCCACGTGCACCGGGGTGCGCTCGCTTCGCTGCACCGGGAACAGCGTCATCGAATCGAGCAGCTACTCGCGATGCGGCGTCTTGTCGTCTTAGAGGACATCGTCGACCACACCAACGTCGGAGCGATTCTGAGGAATGCGGCCGGTTTGGGGTGGGACGGTGCGTTGCTGTCCCCGCGGGCAGCCGATCCGCTTTACCGGCGATCCGTCAAGGTGAGTATGGGTGCGGTGTTCTCACTGCCCTGGGCACGACTGCAGGATTGGCATCACGCGCCGGAGATGTTGGCTGCTGGCGGCTTTTTGACAGTTGCGCTCAGCTTGGCTGGGGATGCAATCGAGCTCGGTGAGCTGGCTGCACGCCTCACGCCCCAAACGAAGGTTGCGGTGATGCTCGGCACCGAGGGGGCTGGGCTCTCGAAGCGCTGGTCCGATGGCGCCGCTGTGCGTGCGCGTATCCCGATGTCCGGAGGCATCGACTCACTCAACGTAGCTGCTGCCGCTGCTATCGCCTGCTACGCGTTGTCGGCTCGAGGAGTCACCGGCCAATCGTCGGGATAGAGGTCTGCCGTGTCCTCATGCAACGCATACAGCTTCTTGCGCGCCCGCCCGGAGAGCCGATCTCCGAAAACGATGCCGTTTAGGTGATCGGTCTCATGCTGCAGGCACCGAGCTAGCAGCCCTGTGCCCACTACCTCGACCCTTTCGCCGTTTTGATCAAGGCCGCGGCAGATCGCACGGTTGGGCCTGGCCAGCTCGATGTAGGCGCCCGGCAAGGATAGGCAACCTTCATCGGAGGCGTGCAGCTTGCGGTCTTTACCCTCGGGCAAGATCACCTCGGCGTTACACATCACCCCGACGTGCCTGACCTGGTCCTCGTTGGGGCAGTCATATACGAATACCGCCAGATCGGCCCCCACTTGGGTAGCGGCAAGGCCGACACCCTCAGCCGCGTACATCGTGGCGAACATATTGCGCACGAGCTCCAGCAGCGCCTGGTCGAAGGCAATCACGGGACGAGTGGGCCGGTGCATGATCGAGTTTCCCCAACGGATGATCGGCAGCACGGTGCCGCCGGTCCTCAGCTCTTCGACGGTGCTGGTCTGAGATGGCACGCCGGTGAGGGTACCGCGTGGCGTACTTGGATTACGCAATCGTGTGTTTCAGAGTGGGCACGTGGCCAAGACCGGGTTGCCGCCGCAGTTCGATGCGCTGCTGGACGGCTACCTTCGGCACCTGCGAGTCCAGCGCAACCTGGCTGAGCACACCGTACGCGCGTACCGCACGGATCTCCTGAACCTGTTCACCCATCTCGATCGGCTCGGCATCGACTCCTTGGAGGCGGTCGACCTCAGGGCGCTGCGCAGTTGGCTTGCCAAGCAGCACGCAGTCGGCCACGCGCGCGCCACTCTGCAGCGGCGAGCGGCTGCGGCGCGAGTCTTCTTCGGCTGGGCACGCGAGACCGGCCAACTGACCACCGATCCTGCGGCAAACCTGCGCTCACCAAAGATCACCCGGGGGTTGCCGCCAACCCTGGATCGGGCAATTGCCGCTCAGATGCTCGACGAGGCTATCGCCACGGCTCGAGAGGTCGGAGGACCAGTCGCCGCGCGTGATGTTGCCGTGTTGGAGATCTTGTACTCGACCGGAATCCGGGTCTCAGAGCTGTGCGGTCTCGATCTGAATGATCTTGATAGGGAACGTCGCGCGATCCGGGTTTTCGGCAAGGGCAGCAAGGAACGAACCGTGCCCGTTGGTGCGCCCGCCCTGCGAGCGGTCGATGCCTGGCTGGAGAAGGCTCGGCCCCAGCTGATCACCGGCGAGTCAGGCAAGGCGATTTTCATCGGCGAGCGTGGCCGGCGGCTCGATCCTCGAGTCGTACGACGGATCGTCCATCGTTCACTCCTGACGACCGAGGGGGCGCCCGATCTCGGTCCGCACGGCCTTCGACACGCGATGGCGACCCATCTGCTCGAGGGTGGTGCGGATCTGCGGAGCGTCCAGGAGATCCTCGGGCACGCCTCACTAGCGACAACGCAGATCTACACCCACGTGACGAACGAGCGGTTGCGAATAGCCTTTGAGCAGGCCCACCCGCGCGCCTGACCCGCGCGCTGAGCCCGTCGAAGCGCTCTTCGACAAGCTCAGCGCGCAGTGAGTCACAGCCAGCTCATCGGATTAACGAGCCGACCATTGAGCCACACCATCAGGTGGAGGTGACAGCCCGTCGAGAATCCGGTACTGCCGACCTCACCAATCACCTGTCCTCGACTGACTCGCTGTCCCGGCCGTACCAGATAGCGCGAGGCATGGTTGAAGGCCGTCTCCACCTGTACCCCGTCAACGCTGCCGTGGCTAAGAAACAGTCGATTACCGTACGCCGAATTGAAGGAGATCCGCGTGACTACTCCCCCGTACGGTGCGCGAATGGGGGTGCCACAAGCGGCACCGAAGTCAGTGCCGTCGTGCAGCTTCCAGATCTTGAGCAGCGGATGGAGCCGCATGCCGTACCCAGAGGTCAAAGCACCCGCAACCGGCCGGATGAACCCGTGACTGCCCCGCAGTCCAGCCGTGGTCCTGATCGTCCGCGACTCAGTCATCGACGCGGCCGCCGCGCGAGCCTCGGCTTCGCGCTCGACGATCTCCCGCCGCGCCCCAGCGACCAGACGCACTCGGCCATCGCGACTGCCGAGCAGCAGCAGCGGATCGAGGTAGTTCTTGCCCTCACGCAATCCCCAATGCAAGCAGCCATGACAATCGTGATGATCGTGGGGCCCGCCCGTACCGAGAACGCCGATCACCTGGCCCATTGCCACGTGATCACCCACGTGCAGCGTGCTGACCACCGGCTCATACGTGGTGCGGACGGAGCCGTGGTCGATGCTGATCACCGGCTTGCCAGCGACCGATCCGGCGAAGGCGACCGTGCCACTCGCGGCCGCCAGGATGGGCTCACCTTGCTTGGCTGCAAGATCAACGCCGCGGTGACCGGGTGCCCAGGCAGAAGTCGGGGGATCGAACATGCGCTGTACGACCGGCGACCCACGCAGCGGCCAGTCGGCGGGAGTCGGCAGCCGAGATACCGCCACGGCTGGTGCCGCAGGGCTGGCAAGCAGACCCAGGCAAGCCCCCAAGGAGAGCGCCGCCAGCAGGGGCGACAGCCGAAGGTTTCGGGTGGGGACATGCATGTCGACAGCCTTTGGACGTCGGTCCGAATCGTGCGGGGTGCCGGCAAATTGTGGATGACGCTTGAAGAGTCCGCTCATCTGTGGACATCTGGGACGCTGCCCGGCGCTGCCCACTCGGCGTGCGTGACCCGCCACGCTCGCATAGACTCACCTGTGCAGATCTGCCATCAGGTCTGACTTCGCATGCCCGCCTGCCGGCCTCCGGGCCGGGCGGCACATCGGTCTCGACCTTGACCTATCAGGTCGAGTGGATGTCGCGCGAGCATCAGGCAGCACCGAAGGGTTCGGTGCTGAACAACCGGCGCTGGCGCTCAAGCCGGCAGGAAAGGAACGCGGCCATGGCCGTCGTCACAACGCGACAGCTCTTGGAGAGCGGCGTCCACTTCGGACACCAAACCCGCCGTTGGAACCCGAAGATGAAGCGGTTCATCTTCACCGAGCGCAACGGCATCTACATCATCGATCTGCAGCAATCACTGACCTACATTGACCGCGCGTACGCGTTCGTCAAGGACACCGTGGCCCGCGGTGGCCAAGTGCTCTTCGTCGGCACCAAGAAGCAGGCCCAGGAGGCCATCGCCGAGCAGGCAACCCGGGTCGGCATGCCGTATGTCAACCAGCGCTGGCTGGGCGGCATGCTGACCAACTTTCACACCGTGATCAAGCGCATCCAGCGGCTCAAGGAGCTGGAAGGGTTGGACTTCGAGGATATGGCGGCCTCTGGCCTAACCAAGAAGGAACTGCTGGGGCTGCGCCGAGAGAAAGAAAAGCTGGAGCGGACCCTGGGTGGCATCCGCGACATGACGAGGACCCCTCAGGCGGTCTGGATTGTCGACACCAAGAAGGAGCACCTGGCGGTCGACGAGGCTCGCAAGCTGCGGATCCCGGTGATCGGAATCCTCGACACCAACTGCGATCCTGACGAAGTCGACTTCGCAATCCCGGGCAACGATGACGCAATTCGCTCGGTCTCGTTGCTGACTCGGGTGATCGCAGACGCCGTCGCCGATGGCCTGATGGCCCGCTCGGGCGCACAGACTGGGGCCGAGGCCGAGCTTGAACCCATGCCGGACTGGGAGCGTGAGCTGCTTGTCGCCTCACAGGAGCCGGGACCGGCCAACCCGCATGACACGCCGGCGGCCGACGCCGCCCCAGTGCCGGGTGAGGAGGAGCCGGAGGAAGCCGCGATTGAGGCCGAGGAGACAGCAGACCGGGAGATTGATCAGGAGCGCCAGTCCGATAATCCAGACCCCGAGAACGTCTACGAGCCAACCACCGAGTCGACGCATCGCTGAAACTTCATACCAATCAAGAGAATGAGGACGATCGAATCCATGGCAACGGTTTCCGCTGCTGAAGTGAAGCAGCTTCGCGACGCGACTGGCGCAGGCATGATGGATTGCAAGAAGGCGCTGACCGAGGCAGCAGGCGACTTTGACAAGGCTGTTGAGATTCTGCGCGTGGGTGGCCAGGCCAAGGCAGCAAAGCGCGGTGCCGAGCGCTCGGCCACCAACGGGCTCGTCGCGGCCATTGACGGCGCCATGCTGCAGCTCGGCGCTGAGACCGACTTCGTCGCCAAGAACGAAGCATTCCAGGCGTTGGCCGCCGATGCCGTGAAAGCGGTAGCCGCGAGTAAGGCCGACAGTGTGGAGGCCGCCAACGCCGCGGTGCTGCCGTCTGGCCAGACGATCAGGGAGGCGATTGACGAGCTGGCAGCCAAGATCGGCGAGAAACTCGAGGTGAGCGCAGCTGCCTACTTCGGGGGCCAGACCGCCACATATCTGCACCGTCGGGCGTCGGACCTTCCGCCACAAGTTGGGGTGCTGGTCGAGTATGAGGGATCTGATCAGTCCGCGGCCCGTGGCGCGGCAATGCAGATCGCCGCAATGCGACCTAGGTACCTCAGCCGTGACGACGTTCCGGCCGAGGAAGTCGAGAATGAACGGCGCATCGCGGAGGCGGCTGCGAAGGAGGAGGGGAAGCCTGAGCAGGCTATTCCCAGGATCGTCGAAGGCCGCGTGAACGCGTATTTCAAAGACGTCGCGTTGCTCGATCAGCCGTCAGTGACCGATACCAAGGTCCCATTCGGCAAGCAGCTTGGCCAGTCGGGGACAAAAGTCCTGCGGTTCGTACGCTTCGAGGCTGCCGGCGCATAGCTCGTTGCGCACCAGCTGGCGCCTAACGCCGAGCTAGGGAGCGTCGGCATTGCGCGAGCAGCTCCCACAACAGAGAGGGGAACCCGACGAGTGAACGGTCCGTACAAGCGCGTGATGCTGAAGCTCTCGGGTGAGGTCTTCGGTGGCGGGAAGCTGGGCGTCGATCCGGAGGTCGTTGCGGGACTTGCCAAGCAGATCGGAATTGTCGTTCAGATGCAGGTCCAGGTGGCGGTCGTGGTGGGCGGGGGCAACTTCTTCCGCGGCGCCGAGCTGCAACAGCACGGGATGGAACGGGACCGGGCGGACTACATGGGCATGCTGGGCACGGTGATGAACTGCCTGGCGTTGCAGGACTTCCTAGAGAAGGTCGGCGTACAAACGCGTGTGCAAACCGCCATCACCATGGGACAGGTGGCCGAGCCCTATATCCCGCGCCGTGCCGAGCGGCATCTCGAGAAGGGCCGGGTCGTCATCTTCGGCGCTGGCTCGGGCATGCCGTACTTTTCCACCGACACAGTGGCCGCTCAGCGTGCTCTCGAAATCAGCGCCGAGGTGCTGCTGATGGGCAAGCAAGGTGTCGATGGGGTCTATTCAGCCGACCCCCGCAAGCACCCCGATGCGATCAAGTTCGACGACCTCACCTACGACGAATATCTCGCGCGAAACCTCAAGGTTGCCGATGCGACCGCGATCAGCATGGCCCGCGATTACAAGCTGCCGATGATCTTTTTCAGTCTGGACACCGATGGCACCATCGTCCGCGTGGTGTCGGGTGAGAAGATCGGTACGATCGTCCACGCCTAAGGAGAAGAAACTTGTGATCGCCGACATCATGCGCGAAGCCGAGATCAAGATGGCGAATGCGGTCGAATACACCAAAGAGGAGTTCGCCACTATTCGCACCGGTCGGGCCCACCCAGCGATCTTCGCCAAGCTCAACGCCGACTATTACGGCACGCCAACTCCGCTTCAGCAACTTGCGACCTTTCATGTGCAGGACGCCCGCGTCGTGCTGATCACCCCGTACGACAAATCCGCGATGAGCAGCATCGAGAAGGCAATCCGCAACTCCGATCTGGGTGTCAATCCCTCCAACGACGGCACGACCATCCGGATCACCCTTCCCGAGCTCACCGAGGAACGCCGCAAGGAATACATCAAGGTAGCCAGGCACAAGGCCGAAGACGCTCGGGTCTCGGTCCGCGGCACCCGCCGCGTCGCCAAGGAGGCCCTGGACCGCATGGTTAAGGACAAGGAAGTCGGTGAAGACGAGGTGGTACGCGCCGAGAAGCAGCTCGACGCCTCCACCAGGAAGCACGTCGACGAAATTGACGAGGTGCTCAAACACAAGGAAGCCGAACTGCTCGAGGTGTGATGACCGAGCCAACGGCCCCGGCTAAGACGCACGGCCGCGCCGGCCGCAACCTGCCGGCCGCCATAGGCATCGGGGTCGGACTCGGTGCGTACGTCGTGCTCAGCCTGATCTATCTGAAGCCGGCCTTCGTTGTCTTGGTCGCTGTTGCGCTGGTGCTGGCCTCTGTGGAGCTGCACGAGGCGCTGCAGAAGCAGGGCATGACGTCTGCCATCATTCCGATTGCGGTCGGCAGCGTTGCCATCGCATTTGGCTCTTACTTCGCAGGCCGGCAAGAGCACGTGATCTTCTCCACGACGAGCGTGCTGCTGGCATCGCTGGCGCTAACCGTGCTGGCCAGCCTGATCTGGCGAATGCCGAAGGGTGCGCCGGGATTCGTACGAGACGCTGCCGCCAGCCTGCTGATCATTGCTTACGTGCCGCTGCTGGGCTCGTTCGCAGCCTTGATGCTGGCCGAGGAGCGTGGAGCTGCCCGTGTGGTGACTTTCCTGCTCATTGTGGTGATGAGCGACACCGGCGGCTACGTCGCTGGCGTGCTCTTCGGGAAGCATCCGATGGCGCCCAAGATCAGTCCGAAGAAATCATGGGAAGGACTTGCTGGCTCGCTGGTCTTCGCCGTCGTAGCGGGCGTCTGCATGGCCATCTTCGTTCTTCATATCCCCTTCTGGGTGGGCCTCATTCTGGGGGGGAGTCTGGTGGCCGCGGGCACCTGCGGGGACCTGATCGAATCGATGATCAAGAGAGATCTTGGGATCAAAGACATGAGCTCATTCCTGCCCGGGCATGGCGGAGTCATGGACCGGCTGGACTCACTGCTGGTGGCCGCCCCGGTGGCGTGGCTGATCATGCATCTCTTCGTTCCGGGCGGATGAGGCAGCTGTCTGACATAGGCGACGCAACATGAGCACGGCTGACATCCCCGTCGACGCTTGATAACTGCCAATATTGGCGCCGTGACAGAACTCGAACCGACCCTCTATGACCTGGCCGAGGCGTGCGGGGTCGCCACGGAGTACTGGGATTGGCAGGGCCGGCACGTTCCAGTCGATCGCGACACACTCGTAGCCGTCCTTGCGGCTTTGGACATTGACGCTTCCACGCCCGAAGCTGCGGCCGCCGCGCTGGCGTACCAGCACCGCTACCCGTGGACGCAGATGTTGCCGCCATGCATGGTGATCCGGGAACATCGCACCGCCTCGGTGTGGGTGCATGTGCCGCATGGCGACCCGGTGAGGGTTTGGATCGATCTCGAGACTGGGAGGAGTCGGCACCAGCTGCGACAGCTGGAGAACTGGACACCACCGCGACAGATCGATGACGGGTGGGTTGGCGAGGCCTCATTCGAGATTCCGGATGATCTACCACTCGGCTACCACAGTCTGATAGCCGTCAGCGGCGAGTACCGCGGGTCCATGCCGTTGATCATTACGCCGCTGTGGCTGGGCCTGCCGGAACGGATGGGACAGCATCGTGCTTGGGGATTGGCAACCCAGCTCTACAGCGTCCGTTCGCAGCAGTCCTGGGGAATTGGCGACCTGACCGATCTGGAGGACCTGGCCGTATGGTCGGCGGGCGAGCATCAGG
>JBKPBV010000111.1:0-7871 GCA_046727055.1 Actinomycetota bacterium
ACCCGGCGCAGCATCTGCCGAATGATGATCTCGATGTGCTTGTCGTGGATTGGGGCGCCTTGTGTCCGGTAGACCGACTGCACCTCATCGACCAGGTGCTCTTGCACCCGCCGAACACCGAGCACCCGCAGCACATCCTGCGGATCCGGGGTACCCGCGGTCAGCTGCTGGCCAACCTCGACGTGATCACCGTCCTCGACCAGCAGGCGGGCCCGGCGGGACACCGAGAACTCCGCCACCTCGGAACCGTCATCAGGCGTGATGATGATCTTCTTGAGCCGCTCGCTGTCCTCGATCTTGACCCGCCCCGTGGCCTCAGCGATCGGCGCCTTGCCCTTGGGCTGACGAGCCTCGAAGAGCTCGACTACACGCGGCAGGCCCTGCGTGATGTCGTCACCCGCCACACCGCCGGTATGGAAGGTCCGCATCGTCAGCTGAGTCCCCGGCTCACCGATGGACTGCGCCGCCACGATGCCGACAGCCTCGCCGACATCGACCAGCTTGCCGCTGGCCAGCGAACGGCCGTAGCACATCGCGCAGGTACCGCTCGCAGCCTCGCAGGTCAGCACGCTGCGTACCTTGACAGTAGTGATGCCGTTGTCGATGAGCAGCCGGATGTTGACATCACCAAGATCAACGCCAGCCTTCAGCAGTACCTCGCCGTCCGGGCCGAACACGTCGGTGGCGAGAGTCCGCGCGTACACCGCGGTCTCTACGTGCTCGTCGAGCACTAGGTCGCCGTGGCCATCGTCGCCGACACTGGAGGTGCCTTCGGCATGCGCAATCGTCCCCTCGCCGGAGGCGTGCGCAATAACCTTTGTCAGTCCACGCTCCGTGCCGCAGTCCTCCTCGCGGATGATCACATCCTGGCTGACGTCGACCAAGCGCCGGGTCAGGTAGCCGGAGTCTGCGGTACGCAACGCAGTGTCGGCCTGGCCCTTGCGTCCGCCGTGTGTGGAGATGAAGTACTCCAGGACCGACAGGCCCTCACGGAAGTTGGACTTGATCGGCCGCGCGATGATCTCACCCTTCGGGTTGACCACCAGACCACGCATCGCGGCGATCTGGCGCATCTGCACCATGTTTCCGCGAGCACCGGAGTGCACCATCATGTAGATCGGGTTGGTCTTTTCGAAGTTGTTCTCCATCGCGGTACCGAGGCGAGAGGTCGCATCGGTCCAGATCTCGATCAGCTCCTGGCGACGCTCGTCGTCGGTGATCAAGCCACGCTCGTACTGCTTGTCGATCTTGTTCGCGCGCTCTTCGTAGCCCGCCAGAATCTCCGGCTTGTCGGCGGGAGTGCTGACGTCCCCGATGGAGACCGTGACGCCCGACCGGGTCGCCCAGTGGAAGCCCAGGTCCTTTAGCTGGTCCAGACAATACGCCACCTGGACCTTGGGGTAGCGCTCGGCAAGATCGTTGACAATCTGACCCAGCTGCTTCTTGCCCACCTCGTAGTCGGCGTACGCGAAGTCGTCGGGCAATGCCTCATTGAACAGGGCCCGGCCGAGCGTGGTTTCCAGCAAGATCGAGCCGATGGGCGACAAGGTCTTGCCCTCTGGCGGGACAATGTCGTTGAGCCGGAGTTTGATCTTCGCCTGGACCGAGAGCTGGCCTCGGTCGAAGGCCATCAACGCCTCAGCCACGGAGCCGAAGGCTCGCCCCTCGCCCACTGCGCCGTCGCGCTGCATGGTGAGGAAGTAGGTGCCGATGATCATGTCCTGAGTCGGCATGGTCACAGGGCGGCCGTCGGCCGGCTTCAAGATGTTGTTCGTCGAGAGCATCAAGATCCGGGCCTCGGCCTGGGCCTCCGCACTCAACGGCAGGTGTACCGCCATCTGGTCGCCGTCGAAGTCGGCGTTGAACGCCGTACAGACCAGCGGGTGAATCTGGATGGCCTTGCCCTCGATGAGCTGCGGCTCGAACGCCTGAATACCGAGCCGGTGCAGCGTAGGAGCACGGTTCAGCAGCACTGGATGTTCGGAGATGACCTCCTCCAGCACGTCCCACACCACCGGGCGCTGCCGCTCCACCATCCGCTTGGCGGACTTGATGTTTTGCGCATGGTTGAGATCGTCCAGGCGCTTCATCACGAACGGCTTGAACAACTCCAGCGCCATCGCCTTCGGCAGGCCACACTGATGGAGCTTGAGCTGCGGGCCAACCACGATGACCGAACGGCCGGAGTAGTCGACGCGCTTACCAAGCAGGTTCTGCCGGAACCGGCCCTGCTTGCCCTTCAGCATGTCGGAGATCGACTTGAGCGGGCGGTTACCGGGGCCGGTGACCGGACGGCCGCGACGGCCGTTGTCGAACAGCGAGTCCACCGCCTCTTGGAGCATCCGCTTCTCGTTGTTGACGATAATCTCTGGTGCGCCCAGGTCGAGCAGCCGCTTTAGCCGGTTGTTGCGGTTGATCACACGGCGATACAGATCGTTCAGGTCCGATGTCGCGAACCGGCCACCGTCGAGTTGCACCATAGGACGCAGGTCCGGCGGGATGACCGGGACACAGTCCAGCACCATCCCAGTGGCGCTGTTCTTCGTGGTGAGAAACGCTGAGACGACTTTGAGCCGCTTCAGGGCGCGGGTCTTGCGCTGACCCTTACCGACCTGAATCGTCTCGCGCAACTCGGCAGCCTCGGCCTCGAGGTCGAATGTCTCCAGACGCTTCTGGATGGCGTCGGCGCCCATCGAGCCGGTGAAGTACTTGCCGAACCGGTTCTTCATCTCCCGGTACAGCACCTCGTCGCCCTCGAGGTCTTGCACCTTGAGATTCTTGAAGCGGTTCCATACCGCCTCGAGGCGGTCGAGCTCACGCTGGGCACGGTCCCGCAGCTGCTTGACCTCCCGCTCTGCACTCTCACGGACCTTGCGCTTGGCATCTGCTTTGGCGCCCTCGGCCTCCAGCGCGGCGGTGTCCTCCTCGAGCTTCCTCATCCGGTTTTCGATATCGGAGTCGCGACGTCCCTCGAGCTGCTTGCGCTCAACGTCGATCCTGGCCTCGAGCGAGGGCAGGTCGCGCTGGCGGGCCTCCTCGTCGACTGACGTGATCATGTACGCCGCAAAGTAGATGACCTTCTCCAGGTCCTTCGGGGCGACGTCGAGTAGGTAACCCAGGCGGGATGGAACACCCTTGAAGTACCAGATGTGGGTGACCGGAGCGGCGAGCTCGATATGACCCATCCGCTCACGGCGGACCTTGGAGCGGGTGACCTCAACGCCGCACCGCTCGCAGATGATGCCCTTAAAGCGCACCCGCTTGTACTTGCCGCAGTAGCACTCCCAGTCCCGAGTGGGACCGAAGATCTTCTCGCAGAACAGGCCATCACGCTCTGGCTTGAGGGTCCGGTAGTTGATGGTTTCCGGCTTTTTCACCTCACCGTGGGACCACTTACGAATCTCGTCGGCGGTGGCCAGGCCGATGCGGATCTCGTCGAAGAAGTTCACGTCGAGCATTCTTCTTTTATCTCTCTTCTCTCAGTACGCGATATCTCAAGTTGTCACTGACTGAGCCTTCACCTCCGCCGAGTTGTCAGCGTTGGTGGTCGCCCTAGCGACCACTGACGCTGACAACTCGGCTAGAGAGTTGGGCACTTAGACTTCTTCGACTCCGCCAAGGGAGTCACCGGGACGACGGGACAGGTCGATCCCGAAATCCTCAGACGACCGGTAGTCGTCCTCGGAATCTCGCAGCTCGACTTCGGTGCCATCGCTGGACAGCACCTCGACGTTGAGGCACAGGGACTTCATTTCCTTGACCAGCACCTTGAAGGACTCGGGGATGCCAGGCTCTGGGATGTTCTCGCCCTTGACGATTGCTTCGTAGACCTTGACCCGGCCTGGTACATCGTCGGACTTGATCGTGAGCAGTTCCTGCAGCGCCCAGGCCGCGCCGTACGCCTCGAGCGCCCAGACCTCCATCTCACCGAACCGCTGCCCGCCGAACTGAGCCTTACCACCCAGCGGCTGCTGGGTGATCATCGAGTACGGTCCGGTCGAGCGAGCGTGGATCTTGTCGTCCACGAGGTGGTGAAGCTTCAGCATGTAGATATAGCCAACGCCGACAGGATCTGGGAACGGTTCACCGGAGCGACCGTCGAACAAGCGGGCCTTGCCGTCTGCGTTCACCAGCCGGATGCCATCCCGGTTCACATGAGTGTGGCCGAGCAGCCCCGTGATCTCCTCCTCTGTGGCGCCGTCGAAGACCGGCGTCGCCACCTTCACGTTGCCGCCCGTCTTGGCCATACCAACCTGGCGCAACCGATCGGCCCAGGGTCGTTTGACGCCGTCGATTTCCCAGCCCTGCTTGGCAACCCAGCCAAGGTGGGTCTCTAGCACCTGCCCGACGTTCATCCGGCTCGGCACACCCAACGGGTTGAGCACGATGTCGACCGCCGTACCGTCTTCGAGAAACGGCATGTCCTCGATGGGCAAGATCTTGGAGATAACGCCCTTGTTGCCATGACGTCCAGCGAGCTTGTCGCCGTCTTGGATCTTGCGCTTCTGGGCCACGTAGACGCGGACCAGCTGGTTGACCCCGGGCGAGAGCTCGTCATCGGCGTCGCGATCGAAGACGCGTACGCCAATGACAGTGCCGGACTCGCCGTGTGGCACCTTGAGCGAGGTGTCGCGTACTTCGCGCGCTTTCTCGCCGAAGATCGCGCGCAGCAGCCGCTCCTCGGGAGTCAGCTCGGTCTCACCCTTAGGTGTCACCTTGCCAACCAAGATGTCGCCAGTCGAAACCTCAGCGCCGATCCGAATGATGCCGCGTTCGTCAAGATCAGCCAGCATCTCCTCACTGACATTAGGGATATCGCGGGTGATCTCTTCAGCGCCGAGCTTGGTGTCTCGAGCGTCGACCTCATGCTCCTCGATGTGAATGGAGGTAAGCACGTCGTCTTGCACGAGACGCTGGCTCAGGATGATCGCGTCCTCGTAGTTGTGACCCTCCCACGGCATGAACGCCACCAACAGATTCCGACCCAGGGCCATCTCACCGTGATCAGTACAGGGTCCGTCGGCCAGCGGCATTCCTTTGTCGATCCGCTGCCCCTCGGTCACCAGCGGGCGCTGGTTGATGCAGGTGCCTTGGTTCGAGCGACGGAACTTGCTCAGCCGGTAGGTCTTGAAGGTGCCATCATCCTGCGTTACGTCGATCAGATCAGCGCTCACCGACGTGACGACGCCGGCCTGAGTTGCGACCGTCACATCACCTGCGTCCACTGCGCCGCGGTACTCCATGCCGGTGCCCACGAATGGAGCCTCCGAGTGGATCAGCGGCACCGCCTGGCGCTGCATGTTCGATCCCATCAGCGCGCGGGAAGCGTCGTCGTGCTCGAGGAAAGGAATCATCGCTGTCGCGACCGACACCATCTGGCGCGGTGATACGTCCATGTAGTGCACCTCGTTGGGCGGCACTGTGTCGACCTCACCATGGCGCTTGCGGACGAGCACCCGAGCCTCTGTAAAGCGGCCCTTGTCGTCAAGCTTGGCATTCGCCTGCGCCGTGACGTAACGGTCCTCTTCGTCGGCGGTCAGGTAGTCGATCTGATCGGTGACGTGGCCCTTCTGCACCTTGCGGTAGGGGGTCTCGACGAACCCGAAGGCGTTCACCCGCCCGAAAGAGGCGAGCGAGCCGATCAGGCCGATGTTCGGGCCCTCAGGGGTTTCGATCGGACACATCCGGCCGTAGTGAGAGGGATGCACATCACGGACTTCCATGCCGGCCCGATCCCGGGACAGACCACCCGGACCGAGTGCGGAGAGCCGCCTCTTGTGCGTCAGGCCGGCAACGGGGTTGGTCTGATCCATGAACTGGGACAGCTGCGAGGTACCGAAGAACTCCTTCAGTGCCGCAACGACCGGCCGAATGTTGATCAGCGTTTGCGGTGTGATCGCCTCGACGTCCTGAGTGGTCATCCGGTCCCGCACCACCCGCTCCATACGGCCAAGTCCGGTACGCAGCTGGTTTTGGATCAGCTCACCGACCGTACGCAACCGGCGGTTCCCGAAGTGGTCGATGTCGTCCTCCTCGACGAGCAGCTCGCCACGCGGGGAGTCGAGAGTCTCCTTGCCCTCGTGCAGCGCGACCACGAAGCGGATAGCGGCGATGATGTCATCGATCGTCAGCACCGTACGGTCGAACGGCAGCTCCAAACCCAGCTTCTTGTTGATCTTGTAGCGGCCAACCTTGGCCAAGTCGTAGCGCTTGGGGTTGAAGTAGTAGTTCTCCAGCAATGCCTGGGCCGCCTCGCGAGTGGGCGGCTCGCCGGGGCGCAGCTTGCGGTAGATATCGAGCAGCGCCTCGTCCTGGGTCGTGGTGTGGTCTTTCTCCAGCGTCAGTCGCATCGACTCGTAGTCGCCAAACTGCTCGAGGATTTGCGCGTCGGTCCAGCCAAGCGCCTTGAGCAGCACAGTGACGTTCTGCTTGCGTTTGCGGTCAAGACGGACTCCGACCATGTCCCGCTTGTCGATTTCGAACTCAAGCCAGGCGCCGCGCGACGGGATCATCTTGCAGGTGAAGATGTCCTTGTCTGAAGTCTTGTCGGTGGTCTGCTCGAAGTAGACGCCCGGTGAGCGGACCAGCTGGGAGACAACCACGCGCTCCGTGCCATTGATGACGAAGGTGCCCTTGTCGGTCATCAGGGGAAAGTCGCCCATGAAGACCGTCTGGCTCTTGATCTCCCCGGTCTCGTTGTTCATGAACTCCGCCGTGACAAAGAGGGGTGCGGCGTAGGTGACGTCGCGCTCCTTGCACTCGTCCACGGTGTTCTTAGGCGGCTCGAACCGGTGATCGCGGAATGAAAGCGACATGGTGCCGGAAAAGTCCTCGATGGGAGAGATCTCCTCGAAGATCTCCTCGAGCCCGGACTTGGTGTTGATGTCGGTGCGGCCATGGCCCAACGCGGTCTCGACGCGCTCACGCCACGCCTCGTTGCCAATCAGCCAGTCAAATGAATCGATCTGCAGGTCGAGCAGATATGGGACTTCCATGGGTTCGGCGATCTTCGCGAACGAGATCCGGCCGGTTGGGGATATAACTTTGGTCTTCAAGGCTGTGCGCGAGGCGGCCAACTCCTGTGTCCTTCCGAAGGCTCGCAGTGGAGGAGCAAAGTGCTTCTACGCATGCTGAACGACCCGTGTCAAGGTGAAACGGGTCGGCAGATGGCGAGGGCAAACCCCCAATATAGACTCTGATTCGCCAAGAGTCAAGAACGAGGCGCAGCACAAACTAGAGCAGTCAAATCTCAACTGCCTTGAACAGAGATCATACTCTTCGACGGCCGCGTGACAAGGGGCAATGCAGCGACTTTCGGCACCACCTGATCTGTCGCCCTTGGGCCTGATCAGCCAGGACATTCGACCCTCGCAGTACGGCAATGTGGGTCCCCTTGACTTGAGGCACAGCGACCAAGGGCTGAGAGGAAGCGGAGTGGCCGAGCGCACTCGGGCTTCTTGTGACCTATGCGAGCAAGATGGGCTCCACACAGGAGATCGCCGAAGCCATCGGGCGGGAGCTGGAGACATCCGGAATTCAGGTCACGGTCGCGCGATGTGCGGAGAATGTAAACCCCGACGTCGTACAGGGCCGGGCACAGTGGGTCGCCGAGCCCGATCAACTGGCCAACATGTGGCCAGCGGGAGGCGTTGTGCTGTCGGCGTCCGGAGTCAGAAACGTCTTCATCCGCGTGACAGGTCGCGTTGTGGCGGCACGACCCCGGTAACCCGCCGCCCGCAAAGCCCGGGCATCGCACATCTACGGTGATGATCAACGGTGAAACCGGTTGCGAAACTGGGAATTTGGTCCTGATTTTATTGGGGATCGGTTCAAACCCCTACCAACTTGATCACAAACGGCGCACAATCTAG
>JBKPBV010000112.1:0-8772 GCA_046727055.1 Actinomycetota bacterium
GCTTTAGTGCATGCCCTGGCAAGGCGCCGGCCTGGTTGAACACCAGCACACCCTCACGAAAGGCCATCAGCGTGGGAATACCCTCGATGCCCAGTTGGCTGACCAGCTCGTAATTGGCATCGGTATCAAGCTTGGCGAATACGATCCCGCCGTACTCCTCGGAGGCCTTCTCATAAATGGGCCCGAAGCGCTTGCAGGGTCCGCACCAGTCGGCCCAGAAGTCCACCAGAACGATCTCGTTGTCGGTGATCGTCTCCTCGAAGTTCTCGGCGGTGATGTTAATCGTTGCCATGCATGTGCTCCTCATTATGGGATCCGCTGCAAGTGGGGGGCGTTGGCCAGCCATTGCTTCAACCGCACAGCAGCTATGCCTATTCCATCAGTTAATTTTGAGCCGCTCGCGCAATCGCGCTACTTGATGGCCACGAGGCGGCGCATCGGGATCGCCACATCAACCACCTCACGCTTCTTGACACTGTCCTCCAGATACTCGATCGCACTCTCCACGCGCGACCAGCGGGTGTTCGGCAGGTACAGCGCCGACATCACCAGCTCGGCATCCGCGCGCGAGCGAATGCTGAATCGATACCGCTCGCGGGCATCTTCGACGGGGTGCATTCCGTACAGGGTCAGCGTCTTGGCATAACCAGTCAGCTCAACAGGTCCTGGAAACTGCGGCTTGGTCCTCAGCCGCCCGTTGATCCGGGTCAGCACCCTCAGATCGCGCGGGGCGAGTGGCCGGATTGCAGGGGCGATCGCTGCCAACACTCCGCCCGGGCGCAGCACGCGCGCCACCTCCTCGATCACTCGCGTCATGGGCTGGACGACGACCAATCCCATTGAGCTGGTGACGACATCAATGCTCTGGTCTTTCAATGGGAGATGCAGCGCGTCTGCTCGGACCCACGGGCCCGGCCCGTGCTCCGCAGCCAACGCCAGCTCGTACTCAGACAAATCCAATCCGATGACCGTACGGCCGGGCCGTGCCAGCTCACGCGACATCGGGCCGGATCCGCAGGCTAGATCCAACACCGTGGACGCTGTTGCAGACACCGCCCTGGCCAGCCACCGGTACGGTGAGTGGTCCCCGGCCATCGCCCGGGAGAGCACCGCCTCCGCAATCCCGGCTCGCTCACGGTGAAACTCGGCCAGGTACTTTCGCCAGTCCACTTCCTCACCCACCGCGAAGCTCCTCGCGGCGCGATCAAACGCGGGACACGAACAGATGGGTGGCTGCCTCGTGGTCGATATCGCAGCTTGGCAAACCGTCAACGGTCAGCCTGATACCGAGTTCCCAAGCCTGAGCGCTCACCTCGGCACCGGGCTGGATGCCAGCCTTCCGCAGCGTGCCCATCATCTCCACATCCTTCTGGATCTCCTCGCTCATGCGCTCAATGACTACCCTGATCGAGGATCCGGAACTGCCGACGACGTCTTGCAACTGCTCATTTCCGTCTCGGAATGGCTCGGTGGTTGCGCTGACTCCGAGTTCCTCGAGGCCGGGTATCGGATTGCCGTACGGCGACATGGTTGGCGCGTTCAGTAGGTCAACGAGTTTGCGTTCCACATCCTCAGAAATCACGTGCTCCCAGCGGCAAGCCTCATCGTGAACCTTCTCCCAATCGAGCCCGATCACGTCAATAAGCAGCCGCTCGGCCAACCGGTGCTTCCTCATGACCCGCGTAGCGCGAGCCCGTCCCTCGTTGGTTAGTTCCAGATGCCGGTCCCCGAGGACGTGCACCAAATTGTCACGCTCCATTCGCGCAACGGTCTGCGATACAGTCGGCCCACTTTGATGCAGGCGCTCGGCGATCCGGGCGCGCAGGGGAACGATCCCCTCCTCCTCCAGCTCATAAATCGTGCGGAGGTACATCTCAGTGGTGTCGATCAGGTCGCTCACGCTGCCATTCTCCATCTTTTGACGGTGAGCAACGGTTGTCGGGTCGGCGATCACGCGAAGTCAACGGCTCGATCGGTCGAGCAGACGGAGCAACCGTTCCGCCTCGGCCGTGATTGCGTCACGAGCCGGGCCGAGGTACCGGCGGCTGTCGACCAGCCCCGGATTCGCCGCCAGCGTCGCTCGAACGGACCCGGTGAAAACCTGGTTGAGATGAGTAGCGATGTTGATCTTGGTCATACCTGCCTCGACGGCTCGGACGAGCTCCTCGTCGGGAACACCAGAAGACCCGTGCAGCACCAGGGGCACCGGCACGGCGTCCCGTAGCGCGCTGATCAGCTTGAGATCGAGCGCGACATGGCGCTCGGTCATGGCGTGCGAGGTCCCGACGGCGACCGCGAGCGCGTCCACCCCAGTTGCCTCCACGAAGGCCTGCGCCTCCTCGGGCCTGGTGCGCGCGCCCGCGGCATGGACACCGTCCTTGCCACCGACCTCCCCGAGCTCGGCCTCGACGTCGAGCCCACCATCGTGCCCCTGCCGCACGATCGCCGCCGTGGCAGTGACGTTCTCCCCGTAGGGCAGCGTGGATGCGTCGAACATGACCGAGCCGAAGCCCAGTGCGATGGCCTCCTCGACGACCATCTTGTCGGTGGCGTGGTCCAGGTGAACGACGATGGGAACGGAGGCGCCGCGAGCCAGCGTGAGGGTCGCCAATCCGATCGGTGCTAATGCGCCGTGATATCGCAGGGCGTTCTGCGAGATCTGCAGTACGACTGGCCTTCTGGTGGCCTCGGCAGCGGCAGTGAACGCCTCCGCGTGCTCGATGCTGAACACATTGAACGCCCCCAGGCCTGTGCCGGAAGCCGCCGCCGGGCCCAGCACGTCGGTGAGCCGCGCCAGAGTCATCGATGCTTCATAACATGAGTTGTTCCTGTTTCATAGCTGCTCGCGCATCGCGCTTGGAGTCCGCCTACTTCGTCGTCACTCGCAGACGATAAAGCGTGTCAGAACGGCGGCGCGCGATTTCCCGACGCTCGCAGCTAGGCCGCGAACACATTCCGCAAAGTCCGTTGACCCGATCGTTGCGCGCGCATACCTTTGTGGAACACGGAAAGGAGGTGGTCCGAAGAATGAATGATTTTTGGACATGTGAGGTGACGGCCAGCTAGCCGCATCCGACTGTGTACGAACTGGTCGCGTGCGACCGGCTAATCCACAGCCAACACCCGAACCCGCGAGCGCCGGAGTTGTCCGCCCGGCCGACAAGCATTCCTTCACATTGGCCCCATCTGGGTCCTGTTGGAGAGCGCGTTGCCAAGCTCGCGGGTTTGTCCATGTCTGAGGTTCGGGCACTTACGTGTCGCCGTCGATGATCGGGCTGAGCGCCTTGACCGTCTCGATCGTGTCCGCGTCTGCAGCCGACTTGTCCGGCCGGTAGCGCAGCACCCGGGCAAACCGCAGGGCGACCCCTCCGGGGTAGCGCGGCGATCGCTGCAACCCGTCGCAGGCGATCTCCACCACCGTTGAGGGCTCGACGTAGACGGTGCTCGCCGTACGGCTGACCTCCAGATCCAGGAACCGTGCCGTCTGCCAGGTCAGCAGCTCGTCCGTGAGGCCCTTGAACGTCTTGCCGAGCATGATCAACTCACCCGATGCGGGATCGGGTGCGGCTAAGTGCAGGTTCGACAGCCAGCCCTGACGGCGACCGTGGCCCCATTCCGCGGCGGTGACGACGAGATCGAAGGTGTGCCGCGGCTTGACCTTGACCCAGGCTGCGTCGCGCCGACCGGCCGCGTACGGCGCCTGGAGGTTCTTGATCACAACGCCCTCATAGCCGCGTTTGACGGCGTCGGCAAAGGTGTCCGCGGCCTGCGCGGCAGTGGTACAGATCGCGCGCGGCACGGTGATCGTTCCGGGCAGCAGCTGACGCATATGCTCGAGCCGCTCGGCTAATGGCGCGTCCAGCAGATCCTGGCCGTCGACATGCAGCAGGTCAAAGAAGAACACCTGTAGCCGACCCGTCTGTGCCAACGCCGCCACGTCGACACTGCTCATAGTCCTTGACGCCACCACCTGGAAGGCCTCCGGGCGCCCGTCATTGCGCAAGGCGAGCACCTCACCGTCGAGTACGAGTTGATCATGAGGAAGTGTCCGCGTCACGGCCACGACCTCGGGGAGCCGCGCGGTGATGTCATCCAAGCTTCGGGTGAAGATTCGTACCCGCTCACCTGTGCGATGCACCTGCACGCGTACGCCGTCCATCTTGTAGTCCACAACCGCCGGCAGCCCGGTCTTGTCGAGCGCGGCATCCGGACCCGGTGCGCTGGCCGCCAACATCGGCTGAATTCCCACTCCCACCTGGAGGCCGACCCCCTGTAGCGCTTCGAGACCTCCGCTCAACAAAACCGCAGCAGCTGCGGTAGTCGAGGACCTCAACATGGCCGCTCGGCGTACGGCGGCAACTGGAACGTCGAAGGCAGCGGCTAGGCCTTCCTGGACCGCCGCCTCCATTGCGCCCTGCCGCAGCTCACCGAAAACCAGACCGCGCAGCAGATGTTGCTCGTCGGAGGTCGCGCGGCCGAGAAGCGCCTGCACTGCTGCAGCGCGCGCCGCAGTCGATCCAGCACCGCTGAGACTGGCGACATCGGAGAAGATCGAATCGACTTCGCCAACTGTCAATGAAGGCTCAGCCGCGGGCGGCGGAATGGACTGCAGAGACTTCCAGCCGACGCCGGTACGCCGTTGCCGGAGACTCCCCGACAGGTAGGAGACAACAATCTCAACGTCATCGTGAGACGCCTCGCGGAGGACTGCTGCGATGAGGTCACGCTTGGCGTTCCGCGAGCGGGTGCCGGCAAGCGCGATCCGGGTCTCGGCGAGCCGGCTCAGCAGCATGCTGGCGATTCTCCCCCGGCTTTGGCGAAAGCGGTCGCAGACGACAGCTCACACCGCGAAATCCATGTTGTTGGGACCATTTTCGGAAAAAGAACGGCGCCCCAATAGGGAGCGCCGTCTTGCGTGCCCAGCTAGGCCTTCTCGTCCGCCGCGCCAGCCTCCTCGGCGGAGGTTTCATCGCTCGGCCGCTCTTCCTCGGCAGTCGCCTCCTCGAGCTCAGTCGTTTCCTCAACGAACTGCCCGGCCGGAGCCTCCTTCGCAACTGAGGGCTCAGCAGCAGGCGCGGCAGGAGCCGACGGAGCAGCCGGGGGCTCAGCTGCACTAGCGGCAGTGGCCAACTTGGCCACCGCCTTCTTGGCGGCAGTCTTCTTCGCCGGGACCGCGGCCCTAGCGTTCGCCTTCCTGCTTTCCTCGACAGATTCCGTGACCAGTTCGATCACCGCCATCGGAGCGTTGTCACCTTTGCGCGGACCAACCTTGGTGATCCGCGTGTAGCCACCCGCACGCTCCGCCAGAGTCGGCGCGATCTCGGTGAACAGCGTGTGCACGACACCCTTGTCCCGCACAGTGGTGAGCACCAACCGCCGCGCATGGATGTCCCCACGCTTGGCCTTAGTGATCAACTTCTCCGCCAACGGACGCAACCGCTTCGCCTTGGCCTCGGTCGTCATGATGCGGCCATGCTCGAATAGCTGAGTCGCCAGGTTGGCCAAGATGAGCCGCTGGTGAGCGGCACTACCTCCGAGGCGAGTGCCTCTGGTGGGTACAGGCATGTCAGTTCTCTCCTGAGCTCGAGGTAAGCCGATTCGGGGTTCAAAAGGGGGTCGCCCCCTTGCTTAATACTGCTCGGTCTCGCTGAAGTCGACGTCGTCCTCATCAAGATCGTCGTAGCGGCTGATGGCGCTCAGCGGATCGAAGCCCGGCGCGCTATCTTTCAGCGACAAGCCCATCTCGTGCAGCTTGAGCTTCACCTCGTCGATCGACTTCGAGCCAAAGTTGCGAATGTCCAGCAGGTCCTGCTCGCTACGCGACACCAGCTCTGACACCGTATGGATGCCCTCGCGCTTCAAGCAGTTGTACGACCGGACGGTCAGGTTCAGGTCCTCGACCGGCAATGCCAGATCGGCAGCCAGCTGTTCGTCGATGGGCGACGGCCCGATCTCAATGCCCTCGGCCTCCACATTCAGCTCGCGAGCAAGGCCGAACAGCTCAACGAGCGTACGGCCGGCGGAGGCAACTGCGTCACGGGGACGGATTGCCTGCTTGGTCTCGACATCCAAGATCAACTTGTCGAAGTCGGTGCGCTGCTCGACGCGGGTCGCCTCAACCTTGTAGGTGACCTTGAGCACCGGTGAGTAGATCGAGTCGACCGGGATGCGGCCGATCTCGGCGTCGGCAGCCTTGTTCTGCACCGCGGAGACGTATCCACGGCCGCGCTCCACCACCAGCTCCATCTCCAGCCTGCCGGAGTCATTGAGTGTGGCGATGTGCAGGTCAGGGTTCAACACCTCTACCCCCGCGGGCGGAGCAATATCTGCAGCGGTCACCTCGCCGGCGCCGGCCTTTCGCAGATACATAGTGACCGGCTCATCCTCTTCCGAGGACACAACCAGGCCCTTGAGGTTCAAGATGACCTCGGTGACATCCTCGACGACGCCCTCGATGGTGGAGAACTCGTGCAGGTTGCCGTCGATCTTGATGCTCGTCACGGCCGCGCCCGGGATGGAGGACAGCAGCGTACGGCGCAGCGAGTTGCCGAGGGTGTAGCCGAAGCCCGGCTCCAGCGGCTCGATAGTGAACCGGGAACGGTTGTCGGAGACGCTCTCTTCCGACAAGGACGGGCGCTGTGCGATCAGCATTTCTCTTCCTTCCCCGCACCACCCACTATTTGATGGCGCGGAACCGCTGACGTATCCGACGCCAGCGGCTTACTGCCTGTGCCCACTCCGGAGGAACGGCACACGATCTTGCTTACTTCGAATAGAGCTCGACAATCAGTTGCTCGGATACATCGACCACGATCTGCTCCCTCACCGGGAGCTGATGAATCAGGATCCGGCCACGGTCGGGGAACACCTGCATCCAGCCGGGTATGTCGCGCTCGTTGTGGGTTTCGCGATTGATGATATGTGGGGTCTGGTCCTTCACCTTCTCGGCGAGGTCGATGACGTCATGCGGGCTCACCCGATAGGAGGGGATGTCGACCTTTTGCCCGTTGACTAGGAAGTGGCCGTGGACCACGAACTGGCGTGCCTGCCGACGGGTCCGAGCCAGCCCCGCACGATAGACCACGTTGTCCAGCCGAGACTCCAGGATCTGGAGCAGGTTGTCGCCAGTCTTGCCTTGCAGCCGGTTGGCCTCTTCGTAATAACGCCGAAACTGTTTCTCCAGGACGCCGTAGGAGTAACGCGCCTTCTGCTTCTCGCGCAGCTGCAGCGAGTACTCCGACTCCTTGGTGCGGCCCTTTCCGTGTACGCCGGGCGGGTAGGGGCGGCGCTCGAACGCCTTGTCTTCGCCGACAAGATCAACACCCAGCCGACGCGACTTCTTGGTCATGGGACCGGTATAGCGAGCCATGTTTGAAATCAGTCCTTGTCTTCTTGGGATCAGACGCGACGCCGCTTGGGCGGACGGCAACCGGTGTGCGGGACAGGTGTGACGTCGGAGATCGCGCCGACCTCGAGCCCGATGGCTCCGAGTGAACGGATGGCGGTCTCGCGACCCGAGCCGGGACCCTTGACGAACACATCGACCCGCTTCATGCCGTGTTCCATCGCCCGGCGACCAGCGGCCTCAGCGGCCATCTGCGCGGCGTACGGGGTGGACTTGCGGGAGCCCTTGAAACCGACCGTGCCGGCTGATGCCCAGGCGATGACGTTGCCGCTCGGGTCCGTGATCGAAATGACCGTGTTGTTGAAGGTGCTCTTGATGTGTGCGTGGCCAGCCACAACGTTCTTCTTCTCTTTGCGGCGCACCTTTTTGGCGGCGGTGCCGCGACCTGCGGTTGCCATTACTTAGCCCTTTTCTTGCCGGCGACGGGTTTGCGCGCGCCCTTGCGGGAACGGGCATTGGTACGGGTGCGCTGGCCGCGTACGGGCAAGCCACTGCGGTGACGACGGCCCTGGTAGGAACCGATCTCGACCTTCCGCCTGATGTCTGAGGCGACCTCCCGGCGGAGGTCACCTTCGATCTGGTAGTTGGCCTCGATCCAGTCGCGAAGCGCGACGAGGTGCTCGTCGCTCAGCTGGTGGACCCGAAGATCACCACTGATCTGCGTGGCCTCCAGAGTCTCTAATGCGCGTGTCTTTCCGATGCCATAGATGTAGGTGAGGGCGACCTCGAGCCGCTTGTCGCGCGGGAGGTCAACCCCAATAAGGCGTGCCATCAGGCTTTACTACCTTTCTTCGCGGAGGTGTCTGGCGTGATGCGTCCCCGGCTGCCTTTGATCACGTGTTGCGTACACCTGATCGCCAAGGCCTCGGCCTCCGACCGAGGGTGGATCCGGGAGCTTTCCCGGACTTGCGATCACACTTTTTCTGATTGAAGCTGCTCGCGCGATACCTATGCTCGCAGCTTGGGTTGGTCGTGGTTCTTGCTGGCCTTGCGGTCAGCCCTGCCGCTGCTTGTGCCGCGGATTCTCGCAAATCACCATCACGCGACCGTGCCGGCGAATCACCTTGCACTTGTCGCAGATCCTTTTGACGCTCGGCTGGACTTTCATCGAGCTTCTTTCTGAACTCACGTCTGCATGCGCGAGCAAGCCAGACGATGTGGATGGTGTGCGAGTCGGTCACTTGTGCCGATAGACGATGCGCCCGCGCGTCAAGTCGTATGCCGAAAGTTCGACGACCACTCGGTCGGCCGGAAGGATGCGGATGTAGTGCTGCCGCATCTTGCCACTGATCGTGGCTAGCACCTTGTGACCATTGGCAAGCTCAACACGGAACATCGCATTGGGCAAGGCCTCGACCACGGTGCCC
>JBKPBV010000113.1:0-3160 GCA_046727055.1 Actinomycetota bacterium
GTGATGAGCCCTGCGACCAGCACGGCCAATACGATCAGGATGCGGCCCGGGTGACCAGTCGTGGTTGCCACTCGCGTGAGTTTTCCTCGTGATTCCTAGCTCTCGAGACCGTTCAGTCGGTCGAAGGCTTCGAGTCGCGGGTCGCTGAGGTGTCCGGCTCAACGCCGGTATCAGAGCCGGTCGCTGTCGTCGGCCCCTCGACGGGACGCTCCGGCTGGATCTGACGCGGCTCTTCGGTAGCGGAGTCCTCAGCAGTGTCGACCTCGCCGAACTCGTCTTCCCCCTCGAGATTGTCCTCATCTGCTGCGGTGACGATCTTGCTGATCGCCTGCTTGAGTACGGTCATCTCAGCGCCGGGCGAGATCTCGAGCACAACCTGCTGTGGTCCGACCGATACAACTGTTCCGAAGAGGCCGCTGGCGAGCATCACCCTGTCGCCAGGACTGATGGCGTTCATTGTCTGTCGCATTGCTTGCTGACGCTTTCGCTGCGGCCGCAAGATCAAGAAGTAGAAGGCCGCCACTAACAGGGCGATGAAGATCAGGGTCGAGTATTGCTCCATTGCTCCGGCATCCGATTGTGAGGGTGCTGCGCCGTGGCGCAGCACTGATGAGTTGTTTCCTCCGCCTCGGTCTTGCGACCTCTGCTCAAAGAAACCGACCGCCGTACTCTACCCAGTCTGCGTCGAAAAGCCGCATCGTACGACGCATCGGCAGCCCGTAAGGAGGCTCGTGTCGCGTCTCAGGCGAAGAGGTCAGGCATGACCGCGGCACCGGGCTTAGGCGGTTCCAGGCCGAGGTGACGCCAGGCGGCAGGCGTGGCAACCCGGCCCCGCTGGGTGCGCATCAGGAATCCCTGCCGCACCAGGAAGGGTTCGGCCACCTCTTCAACGGTTTCGCGCTCTTCACCAACTGAGATGGCGAGCGTGGACAGTCCGACCGGCCCACCATCGAACCGGCGGCACATCGCGTCGAGCACGGAGCGGTCCAACCTGTCGAGACCAAGCTCGTCCACCTCGTACAGCCGCAACGCGTCCTGGGCAACTTCCAGAGTCACCCGCCCGTCGGCACGGACTTGGGCGTAGTCGCGTACCCGACGGAGCAGCCGGTTTGCGATGCGAGGAGTCCCGCGGGAGCGGCAGGCGATCTCCGCAGCTCCAGTCAGCTCCAGCGGTACGCCGAGGAGTTCGGCGGAACGGTGCAAGATGTGCTCCAGTGCCGCGGAGTTGTAGAAATCGAGCTGAGCGGTGAAACCAAAGCGATCACGCAGCGGACCCGGCAATAGGCCAGCCCGGGTCGTGGCCCCTACCAGCGTGAAGCGCGGGATATCAAGGGGAATAGCGGTCGCGCCTGGGCCTTTGCCGACAACCACGTCAACCCGAAAGTCCTCCATCGCGAGATAGAGCATTTCCTCCGCTGGGCGAGACATTCTGTGGATCTCGTCGAGGAAGAAAACTTCCCCTTGCACAAGCCCCGAAAGAATGGCTGCGAGGTCTCCAGCGTGCTGGATCGCAGGGCCGCTCGAGATCCGTAGTGGCGCGTTCATCTCGCTGGCGATGATCATTGCCAGGGTTGTCTTGCCGAGGCCGGGCGGGCCGGAGAGCAACACATGGTCTGGTACTCCCCCCCGGCGCCGGGCGGCCTCGAGGACGAGGCCGAGTTGGTCGCTGACCCGCGGCTGCCCCTCGAACTCAGCCAACGTCGTCGGACGGAGCATGGATTCGGCGGCGCGCTCGGCTGGATCGGCATAAGGACGTGCCAGCGCGGCGAGATCCTCATCACTCACGGGAGTCATCGGTTCCTTACTACTTTCGGGACAAGCTTTGCAATGCGGCGCGCATCAAGACTGCGATATTGACGTCCGGATCTTCCTGTGCCAGATGTTCGACGTCCTCACACGCGGCCTCAGCGTCTCTGGCTGGCCAGCCCAGCCCTTGCAGACCCTGGGTCACTTGACCGCGCCACGCTGGGCGCGGGCCCGTCGTAGGTGCCGATCCCTCGGCCTGGCCGACCGCATTGATCTTGTCCTTCAGCTCGATGACGATGCGTTGGGCTCCCTTGCGACCGATGCCTGGCACCTTGCACAGCTGGACCAAGTTTTCGCTAGCGATCGCCCTGCGAAGCTCATCGGGGGTGAGCACTGCCAGCGCCGTCTGGGCCAACTTGGGCCCGACGCCGGTGGCGGTGAGCAAAAGCTCGAAGAACTCTCGCTCATCGGTGGAAGCGAAGCCATAGAGGGTCAGGGAGTCCTCCCGGACCACTAGCGACGTCGCGAGTGTCGCTCGCTGTCCGAGCCGGAGCCCGGCCACCGTATTGGGGCTGCAGACTGCCTGGATGCCAAGGCCACCAATCTCGATGACGGCCGAGGTTGGACCGACCTGGGCGACCACACCCGTCAGCTGGGCGATCATTCATGCCCCCTCGGAGGTGGATGTGATGATCTACCGAAGGCGCCGCGGTGCCGCTCTGCATGATTCCCGGCAGCCTCCACCGCCGCATCGAGCCGTGCGGTGGTGCTCCCCCGCCAGACGTGACAGATGGCCAATGCCAGGGCGTCCGCTGCGTCGGGTGGCTGCGGCACGTCCTGCAGCTTGAGAATCTTGGTCACCATGGCGCCGACCTGTTCCTTGGAGGCGCGGCCGGACCCGGTGATGGAGGCCTTGACTTCGCTAGGAGTGTGCATGCTGACCGGGATCCCATGCCTGGCGGCGACCACCATCGCCACCCCTGCCGCCTGGGCTGTGCCCATCACAGTCTGGACGTTGTGCTGCGCGAAAACCCGTTCGATGGCGACTGCCGTTGGCCGGTAACGGGCAATCCAGCTTTCGACTGTTTCTTCGATGGTCAGAAGACGATGCGCGATCTCCAAGTCCGACGGAGTGTGTATGACATCGACCGCGACCAGAAGGGGCTGGCGGCCGGGTACGCCATCGACCACGCCTAGACCGCACCTGGTCAGGCCCGGGTCGATCCCCAGCACCCGCATGCGTTCCCCTAGCTGCCGCGTGACCGGATCGCCCACGCGATCCCCCTTGCCTAAGGTAAACGAACAGATGTTCGGCAGCCTATGTGGTGCTCCTGACGTTAACGGCTCCGACACGCTGTCCGTTCGCAACCAGTGTCGCAGTCACCCTGGGTTGCGGAGCGTTGTGATCCGTATC
>JBKPBV010000114.1:0-5463 GCA_046727055.1 Actinomycetota bacterium
ACCCGGGCCCGCGCGCTGGACAGCACCTCATATGTCGTTGCTGCTGCTCAAGCGGATCCGACCTCAGCTGGACCCGGATCGCGCGCCGCCGCGCTGACGACGAACGAGGGGAGACGCCTCTCGTCCCCGAGTGACGACGAACTAGGCGGACTCGAGAGCGCGATCCGCAGCGAGCGGAGCGAGCAATCGAACTCAGCTCTCGACGGGCGAGCACCCACCGGAGTCGGCTACAGCGCGGCTATCTCCCCCCGCGGCGAGGTGCTGCGATCGTTAGGCGCACAGCCCGGCCTGTTGATGGCGGATCTTGATCTTGACGTGGTGGAGGAGACCCGGGCAATTATTCCGGTGCTCGCCAACCGCAGGTTTTGAGCGCCGCCAGCAGCCAGGAGAGGGGCCGGACACTTGGTCACGGCGAGGTGAACGGCATCGGATGGTGCTGCGAAGCTCTGCTCCAGTGTTCATCGAGCTGTGGAGAAGGTTGGCGCAGAGAGCGACGAACAGCACGGCCCGGTAAACGGATGGGTCGAAGTGGCGTCGCGCGTCCGGCGTGCTGCCGCTGCGGGGGCCGCCGTGCAGCCCGACGGCGGGGAGGCCGTGCGGTGTGCCCACCGTCTCCCAGTACAAGGTCTGGCCGTCACCAACCTCTAGCTCGCCGAAGTCGTACGGCTCGACGGGTTCGTACAAATCATCCACACCTGAGTTCACCATGGATGATTTCGTACGGCGACTGTTCGCGCGAAGCAGGCGCTTGAGCAGGTCGCTTTGAAATCGGGTGAACGGGTACAGGTCCTGCATGCCAGCTTTCGGCTTCCACGCCTCGCACGAGCAGGTTCATCCCGGCGAATTGCTGGCGGCGGTGCAGAGCGCCGAGCAGGCCGGGTTCGATGCTGCGATGTCCTCGGACCACTTCTCACCATGGAGTGAGCGGCAGGGCCACTCCGGGTTTGCGTGGTCGTGGCTCGGTGCCGCTTTGCAAGCCACTGGGCTGCCGTTCGGGGTTGTTACCGCTCCGGGCCAGCGCTACCACCCTGCGGTGACCGCCCAGGCCATCGGCACCCTAAGCGCGATGTATCCGGGCCGGTTCTGGGCGGCGCTTGGCACCGGAGAAGCCAGCAACGAGCACATCACCGGTACCGGCTGGCCGCGTAAGCAGGTACGCAACGACCGGCTGCGGGAATGCGTCGACATCATTCGGGCGCTGCTGCGCGGCGAGGAGGTGAGTCAGGACGGGCTGGTCCGCGTCGACCGGGCGCGGGTGTGGACCAGGCCGCCCGAACCACCGCCGCTCCTGGGCGCAGCCGTCAGCGTTGCGACTGCCCGCTGGTGCGCTGCCTGGGCGGACGGGCTGATCACCGTCAACGCCGAACGTGAACATCTGCGGCGTCAGATCGACGCCTACCGAGATGCGGGCGGCCGCGGACGGCTGCATCTGCAGGTCCATCTGAGTTGGGCACCCGACGAGGCGCAGGCCGAGGCGATCGCCCACGAACAGTGGCGCAGCAACGTGTTCCCGCCGCCGGCCTGCTGGGACATAGACACCGTCGAGACCTTCGATGCTGTCTCTCATGATGTCCCGATCGAGCGGGTGCGCCGGGTTGTGAACGTCTCCTCCGACCTCGGCTGGCACGCCGCCCAACTCGCCGGGTACGCGGAGCTGGGTTTCGACGAGATCGCGCTGCACCACGTCGGACAGAGGCAAGACGAGTGGATCGATGTCTTCGGATCCAAGGTCTTGCCGCAGCTGCGGTAGACGTCGGCCGGAGAGGCCACGGCGATGAGACCTCAGAGCACCTCGGTGCGCGTTCCTGCGCGTGCCGAGCAAGGCGAAGGGATGCGGCACAGGTTGTTGGGAGCGAGAATAGTGAATCACATACATAATGAGGCATACTCAAGGTGTGTCTGGTGCTGGCGCTATCTTCGACCGGCTGCTTCAAATCGCCTTGCTCATACAAGACGACCTCGCCCGGTATTTCGCTGACACCGCACTCACCCCCGCCCGTACCCATCTGCTCTGGGAGCTGAATCGCCTCGGGCCGTCGACGCAGCAGGTCCTGGCAACAACACTCAGGGTCAGTCCACGCAATATCACCGGGTTGGTCGACGCGCTGGAGGCTGGGGGTTTCGTGGTCCGTCGATCACACCCAAGGGATCGGCGGGCGAGCCTGGTCACGCTGACTGATCAAGGCGTCCAGACGATCGCGGAGATGGAGCAGGAGCGGGCTCAAATCGCCTCCGCATTGATAGCCGAGCTGTCATCGGACCAGGTGGAGCAGCTCCGTCAGGGGCTGGATAGCGTCGCGGCCCAACTCGAGGCACTTGTGAGGCCGGCGCCGATCGGAAGCGGACCGGATGACTAGTACAACAACGGCCCGCACAAGGCGCACCTGGTGGCAGTTCGCCGGTCACCTCGCCAAGCGCGCCACCTTGATTGAGGTTCGGGGCTACCAAAGCATCTACCGCTTCCTGTTCCGGCGGCCCAAGGTGCCTGCCGGCGCGGAGGGCTTCAGCTACCACAAGCCGATCTTGGCGATCATGATCGTCTTCATCGTGGTGTCGGTCGTCGAAGTGGTTGTCGTCGACCGGATCGTGAATCGATGGACCTACATCAGGATCCCGGTGCTGATCATCAGCATTTGGGGCCTGGTGTGGATGCTCGGCCTGCTATTCGGGATGCTGGTCCGTCCGCACGCTGTCGGTCCCGACGGTATCCGGGTGCGCTACGGCAGCGAAGTCGACATCCCGATCGCATGGAACGACGTCGATTCGGTCACCTCCCGCAAGCAAGCCGTTCAGGACAAGCAACCCAAAGTGACCATCGACCACAACGGCGCCGCCACGTTGCACATGCGCATCCAGAACGAGACCAACATCGAGGTTCGGCTCGAGCGTCCCATTCCGCTCAAGCTGCCCCACGGTACCGAGACCGTCAGCACGGTCAGGCTTTACGCGGACGATCCAAAGCGGTTCATGGACGCGGTTCGAAGCCGCATCTAGAGGCAACCACAAGCACCTCTAACTTGGCGAGTCGCGAAGTGGCTGCTTCGCGACCGACCCGGGTCTGACCTGCCGGCGAAGGAAGCCCCAGTATCCGAAGATCGCCACCAGCAGAAGTAGTACACCCAGCCCGACTTGCATCTCGTGGGTGAGCCCCGGTGGATAGATGACCTTGACCAGGTAGTGCGAGATGAATCCGCCGTTGTAGCCCGCCTCTCCAGCACGCTGGCGCAGGTCGTTTTCCAGCAGCGTCAGTGGGCAGGTGAAGCCGACGAACTCGATCAAGGCGCCGTATATCACCGCGGGGATGTGCGCCCAGATGATCAGCGGCCACCGCCAGGTCAGAAAGACGCCGCCCACGATGAAGCCGATGAACACCAGGTGGACGACCACTACGAGGTCAGCGCCAGCCCAGTACCACATCTAGTCGCCCCTGCCGATTGGGGTCAGGTCGCCCGATAGGCCAGGGGTGGTATAGGCCTCCATACGCCAAGATCTTCGCCAATTTCTCCGAACACCGCCACCCGAGCCGTCGCCTTTGGGTACCGCATTTTCGAACTCTCCGAAAGCTATGTGCAGCTTGCCGGGAAAGGCATGGTTCGCCCGACTGGACCGCGGTTGCGGCAGAACAGCAAACCCTGCCTGTGCAGGTCGTAGATGATGCCGGACATGGCGTCGGGGTAATTGGTGTTGAGATGGCCAAGGACCACGCCGCTGGCTTTGGCAGACCATGACGAGTTCCGCACGATGGAGCGGATGCTGGAGATGCTGCGGCGGCTGCCATTGACGTACTCCCAGTCCCGGGTATCGATCGTCCAGGTACAGATGCGGTAGCCGAGGCTGCTCGCAATGCTTGCCACCCGGGAGTCATATGCGCCGTACGGAGGCCGCAATCGATTGCTTGTGATGCCGTTCCGGATCTCCCAGCTCACGCCTGCGTCCGAAAGCCGGGTCAGGTTGGGGTGAGAGTAAGTGTGGTTGAGCACCCAATGACCTTGCTGCCTCAGCGTTGAGACGATGCTGGGATATTTCTGGGCTTCTTTGTTAATGAGGAAGAACGCCGCGCGAATGTTGCGCGACTTCAAGTAGGAGCCGACCCGGGTCGCGCGGTAGGGATCGCCGTACGCCCAGTCGTCGAATGTCAAGAGCACTCGGCCCGAGGTGTTGCCGCAACGTGATCTGTAGTACGTGGCGGCTTGCGCCGGGGTGCTCTGCGTAGTTGCCAGACCGGCCAAAACGACTGCCAAAGCTAGGGCAGCAACCAACCTTCGCCACATGGTGGGCCTCCCCCGAGGGCCTCGTGAAGCTGACAGCTGTGCTGCTGCCAAGAGGGGAGCCTAGAGGCGATTGGCTTTTGTTTTCGGCGATTCGGGATTTTGGGTTGGTACCGCCGCCGACGGACAGCTTTGTGCCGACCTCGTCGAGAGGTGGTGGCTAGAGAATCAGCTTGCCGATCTCACGGTGAGTGTCGAGGCTGTTGGCCTGAAGGGCATGATCCGAGAGCAGGTAGACGGTGTCGCCAATGACCAGAGAACGGTTGACCGAGCCGTAGGCCTGGGGGCTTGCGAGGCGGCCGAGCTCCTTGAGCCCATCCGCGTTGGCACGTAGCAACACGAGGCCGCTGAACGCGGCGCGCCCGAGGTGGTCGCCATGCAAGTTTGTGGGAGCAATGATCAGATTGCGCGGCCGCCAGTAAAGGAACGCCTTGGGGTCGAACTCGGCTGCAGCAGCACCTCCACCGTAGGTCTGCGTATCGATACGGCGGGGAGACGTTGGGTCGCCAATGTCGAACAAGGAGAACTGCACGCCGACCTGGCCGCGACGAATCGGTGGAGACGGGGCGATGTCAGTGCTGTTGCCGGGGTCCAACCCGCTTTGCCCAACACCAAGCAGCAGGTGCTCACCGATCGGGTGCAGGTAACCGGAGTAGCCCGGAATCTTGAGCTCACCCACGACCTTCGGCGCTGCAGCATTGCGAAGGTCGAGAACGTAGAGGGGATCGGATTGACGGAACGTCACGACGTAGCCGCGTTCCTCGATGAATCGCACCCCTCGGATCGATTCGTTGTCATGCCTCCCGAGTCCGCCAACCTGCCCCAGTTGGCGAAGCGCACCGCCCTGCTCCTGCAAAGTCGTGACCACACCTTCGGTTGTCTGACGTGAGTTCACCCAGCCGCGGCGCTCAGAAATCGTGCTAGCGACACGCAGCACACCGTTGTACTCCGACATCGCGTACTGATTCAGCAGGGTTCCGGGAACCTCACCCGACCCTCTGTAGGTACCTGCGCCCGATGTCGCGGTGACGAACTTGTGCACGCTCGTCTTGGCGGGTGAATTGTCGCGGCTCCAATCTGTTGTCGTGACATACGTCGACGTGCCCGTTGCGTAAATTTGCTGTCCGCCGGCAATCACGGCCACTGTCTTGCGGGACTGCAAAGCCGACTCAATATCGAGTGACGACACCGCCAC
>JBKPBV010000115.1:0-11732 GCA_046727055.1 Actinomycetota bacterium
CGAAAGCCCGGCCAGCACGCGTCATCATTCCGCTGGCGATAGCTGCAGCACTCCTGGTAGGCGGTTCATTTGCAGCAGTGAAGTTCTGGCCCGATGCAACGACGGCAGGGCCGCAGGCGGAATCTAGTAGCTCGATTGCGGAGTCGCAGGGGCCGAGCATCGCGGAGTCGAGCCCTTCGCCGTCCGTTGATCCCGCGAGTACGGCAGCCAAGGAAGCATTTGAGGCTTGTCAAGCGAAGGTACGAGCTGCGGATGATGTCATCAAGCAGGGCAAGACTGGAGTTGAGCACTGGGCGGAACACATCCAGGCCCAAAAGGACAACATCGAGGGCAAGGCCACTGACAAGGAGATGAAGGCGCGGTTCAAGGCGACCAGGCTTGCGGGGCCCGAAGACCTCAAGCGCTACAACGAGGCTAAGGCGGCGTACGCGGACCTCGAGGGCTCGTGCGCCGAGGTGGAGGGGGCCGACACCGAGGTGGCAGCTGCCCTAGCCGATTGCAGCGAGCGGGGCAAGGCCCAGAAGCCCCTGATGGCGGCAACAGCCGCGGGCATGAAGGACTGGAAGGCTCACCTAACGTTCATGCAGCGCAACGCGGTGCACCAGGCAGGCAGCCCATCGCAGGCACAGAATACTTGGTGGTCGCAGTACACCGCCGCCCCTAAGAACATCAACGCCTTCAAGGAGGCAACCGAAGACTTCGACGCACCCAGCTGTTAGTCAGCGTGGGCCCTCTTTCGGCAACCCTACGTTCACATACATTCGCTGCGGTCTGCATGGGTTGCTACGTGTGCAGACCGACAGAAACCAACGTGAACCGAGGTTTCAGACGGGGGTTGTGAGCTCGAACGAGGGTTGATCAGAAGAGGTCGCCGGGAATGGCGGGCCAGGTCGGCGGCGCGCCGATCAGACAGTGTCGGAGTCGATCTCTAGTGTCGCGATCGTGGCGCTGCAGGCCTCATTTGATGATCTTGGGACGCACCTGTCCCAGATCACCTTCTGCGTTGTTGATCTAGAAACCACCGGCGGCGCCGAGACGGACATGATCACCGAGGTCGGAGCTGTCAAGGTACGCGGCGGTGAGGTGCTGGGTGAGTTCCAGACCCTTGTCAACCCGAAGGCGCACATCCCCCCACTGATTGCTGTGCTGACTGGCATTACCAATCAGATGGTGGCCAATGCACCCCGGCTGCGCCAGGTACTGCCCTCGTTCCTCGCATTTGCTCACGGAACGGTGATCGTCGCTCACAACGCTCCCTTTGACGTCGGCTTCCTGCGCCGTGCCTGCGAGGCATGTGACTACCAGTTCCCACGCTGGCCGGTTGTCGACACGGCGGCTCTGGCCCGGCAGATCCTGCTGCGCGACGAGGTCGCCAACTGCAGGTTGGCGACACTGGCTCGGCACTTTCACACCGCAGTCGCCCCGAATCACCGTGCGTTGACCGACGCGCAGGCCACCGTCGAGGTGTTTCACGGCTTGTTGGAACGAGTTGGCAACCTTGGCGTGCACACCATCGAAGACCTTGCCGAGTTCACCCGCCGAGTCTCGCCGCAGCGGCGTGCCAAGCGCACCTGGGCTGCTGGCCTGCCGGCCGCGCCTGGGGTCTATCTCTTCGTCGCCGAACACGATGAGCAGCGCCACATTCTCTACATCGGGAAGTCCAGGAACATCCGGACTCGGGTCCGCGCCTACTTCACGGCCGCCGAAAAGCGGCCGCGCATCGACGAGATGGTCCGGCTGGCGACCGGCGTTGAGGCCATTCCTTGCGCAACCCAGCTGCAGGCTGACGTGACGGAGCTTCGACTGATCGGCAGCCACGCCCCGCGTTACAACCGCCGGTCCAAGTTCCCCGAGCGCACTCAGTGGATCAAGATCACCGAGGAGCCTTTCCCGCGGTTGTCTGTGGTTCGGATGGTCCGTGACGATGGTGCCACCTATTTCGGTCCGTTCTCCCGCCGCCAGTCCGCCGAGGATGTGACCCTCGCCGTCTACGACGGCTTCCCGATCCGGCAGTGCACGCCACGCCTGCGCAGCACCACACCGAGTTCCGCCTGCGCCCTCGCTGGCATGGGCAGATGTGCAGCGCCATGTGACGGCACGATTTCCCGGGACGGCTATCGCGAGATCGTTGAGGCGGTCCGCGCCGCTTTGTCAGTCGACCCGCGGCCAGCCGTTCTCGGCGTGCAGGCGAGGTTGCGCAGGCTGGTCAGTCAGCAACGGTTCGAGGAAGCAGGGATCATCCGCCGGAGGCTGGAAGCGCTGACCCGTACCGCTGCTCGCTTCCACCGAATCCGCAGCCTTGCGGCGTGCCCGGAGATCGTCGCCGCGCGGAAGGTTGACCTCGACTGGGAGATACACGTCATCCGTTACGGCCGGCTGGCGGGGTCTGGACTCGCGACTCCACGTGAGGTGCCACAGGCGGTCGCGCGGGCCGTGCGAGCCACCGCTGAGACTGTCCCCAAACCACCGGATCCGCTGCCGGCCGCAGGTATCGAGGAGACCGAGCGGATCGCGGATTGGCTGGAACAGCCCGGCACCCGGCTGATCGAGATCACCGGAGACTGGATGTGGCCGCTGCATGCTGTGCTGGATCACGAGGCCCTGGTGCACTACGCGCTCGGCAACTGACGTTTGCCGTCTCAAGCTATGGCTTGAGACGGCAAACGCAGATCGATGAGGAGTGGCCGAAAGCAACATTAAGATGACCGCCATGGTGACTGCGATCGTCTTCGTGAAAGCCGAGGTAGCACGTATCCCTGAGGTCGCCGAACAGATTGCCGAGCTCAGCGGCGTCAGCGAGGTCTACTCCGTGACCGGCACGATCGACTTGATCGTGATGATCAGAGTAGCCACTAATGATCAAGTGGCTGAAGTCGTCGCAGATAAGCTCAACAAGGTGCCCGGCGTCGTGAGCACCGAGACCCACATCGCTTTCCGCGCCTATTCTGCACATGATCTTGAGGCGGCGTTCTCCCTTGGCGGCTAGCGATCAGTGAGCCCCGACTCGCGACACGACCGGCGGCGCCACCAGCATTCTCATGATCGCGACGATGGTACCTGTTGCTCATGCTTGCGGGTGCGGCCATCGCGGCCTGGGTGATGACTGGTCGGACGGCAGAGCAGCCACTCAATCTGCCTTCCGTGTCCGAAGCCTAGGCCTGCCCAGAGGTCGCCGATTCAGAAGATCGTCAACTTCAAGGCAACCGCAACCAGACAGAGCATGATCACGCCGAGCGCGCCGACCAGCTGAATTGTGTTGCGGTTGCGGCGCGGTGCGTACGCGAACACCCACCCGACTAAGGCGCCGACGACTAGGCCGCCAATGAGCATCAGCCAGCCGAAGCTACGGAAACCGATCAAGATGCTGTAGAGGATGAGAAGGATGAACAGCCCGATGTCGGCACGAACGTCCTCCCGCATCTTTTGCTTGAAGATTGCGTTAGCCGCGAGCAGACCGATCACCGCAGCTGAAGCACCATAGCCTCCGCTCTGATACGGCCCGAAGACGAAGAGCATCGTGGCGCTGCCCAACCCGGCCGCCAAGTAGAGGCCGACGAAGCGCCAGGCACCCAACTCGGACTCAATGGCTCGGCCCGCGATCCACAACACCAGCAGGTTGATCAGCAGGCCGAAGACCGTTCCCGACGTCAGCGCCGCCGTGAAGAGCCGCCAGAACTGACCCAGATAGATGGCTTCATTGCTCATCACCAGCAGCTGATCGAGCAGCCGGCCACTGAGGAGGCTGAGCACCCATTCCACAGCGAGAACCGCCATGACGACCTTGGTGGCGGTTCCGCCGCCAGTCTTCAAGATCGCGCCGAAGGCGGTCCGCGGGGCGCGTACGCTGGCTCGCCCCGAGGCCACACAGGAAGGGCACTGAAAGCCGACCGACGCCGGGTTCATGCACTCACCGCAGATCGGTCGGTGACAGCGCTGGCAGGAAATGCCTGTCATCCGCTCCGGATGGCGGTAACACGGAGCGAATGCCGGCGGCGAGAAGTCCGGTCCGGCGCCTGGGGACCGGCTCACTCGGACGTGTCACCTGACTCGATCGTCACCGATTTGATAGCCACCGGATTGACGGGCCGATCACCTCGTGCGGTCCGCACCTGGGCGATCTGGTCTACCACCTCGCGGCTGGACTGGTCGGCAACCTCGCCGAAGATCGTATGTTTGCGGTTGAGATGGGGCTGTGCAGCGACGGTGATGAAGAACTGCGAGCCATTGGTGCCAGGGCCGGCATTCGCCATGGCGAGCAGATACGGCTTGTTGAAGATCAAGTCGGGATGGATCTCATCGGCGAACTTGTAGCCGGGACCACCCGTACCGGTGCCCAGTGGGCAACCTCCCTGAATCATGAAGCCGTCGATCACCCGGTGAAAGGTAAGCCCGTCGTAGAACTTGCCGGTCTTCCTGGTGCCTGTCCTGGCGTCGGTGTACTCCTTGGTTCCGGTGGCGAGGCCGACGAAGTTGGCCACCGTGTTGGGAGCATGATCACCGAAGAGCCGCAGGGTGATGTCGCCGTGGTTGGTGTGCAGGACTGCGGTTTGCTGTGCCACCTCGAGGCACCTTTCTACTCGTGATCATCGTGTTCAAAAGCTGGTCCGCTGGTTGCTCAGGCAGCCATCCTGTCAGACGGCACAAGATGGGGATACGGTGGAAATGCTCCACCCGGGAGCACGAGGTTTCTCACAACGGAGGAAACGTGTCTAAGAGTTCCCGCCGCGCGGAAGCCGCCCGAAACCAGGTTGCGCCAGCCGCCGATGACTTTGTTCACTCGGCCGCTGATCGTCTCGGACCGATGGTCCACACCGCAGCCGATCGAGTAGGGCCGCTCGCGCAATCAGCCGCCACCCGAGTCGGGCCGCTTGCCGAAGCCGCCGCAGATCGGATCGGTGCGGCCGCTGACAAGGTATCGCCGCTCGCTCATTCCGCAGCGGATCGGATGGGACCGCTTGCCCAATCTGCCGCCGAACGGGTTGGCCCAATTACTCATCAAGCCGCCGAGCGGCTGACTCCACTGGCTCATTCAGCCGCCGATCGCATCGCTCCATTAGCCAATCAGGCCGCTGAGCGAGTTTCGCCGTACGCCCAGCAAGCGGCGAGCAAGGTTTCCCCGTACGCGCACCAGGCCGCCGAGAGGATTGCACCGATCGCTACGACAGCCAAGCAGCGAGGAGCTCGCGCGGCACATGACGCGGTGGAGAAGATTGCCCCCGTTGTTGATCAGACGCTGGAGCGGGTCACTCCGGCTGTTGAGGCAGCGCGGGGAAAGGTGTCGAGCGAGATTGTCCCCAAGATCAGCGACGCATTGAGCGCCGCTGCGGGTGCGCCCGTGGTCGTGGAAGCCAAGAAGCGCGGCAAAGCCGCAGTTGCCGCGGCGAAAGGGGAATTGGAGTTGCCGACGGAGAAGAAGAGGAAGGGCGGATGGATCAAATGGGTCGCCATGGGCGCGGTGGTCGCAGGCGCAGCGGTGGTTCTGGTCCGCAAATTCCTGGGCGGACGGGACGCCGACTGGCAGGCCACCCGGCCGACCACGCCGTATGCGCCGCCCAAGACGGCTGAGACAGCCGCTGCGGCTCCTGTGGTCAATGGGATGGACGAGGCCGGTGAAGATCCTCAGGGCGGGCTGTCCTCTCATCTTCTCAATCTTCAGGCGGACGGATCGGCTGTGCCGGATCAGCCGGCTGAGGGCGGCGAGTACGAACCTCCTGCCGAAATGCCAATCCTTGGCGAAGAGACGCCAACCGATACCACTCTCAGCGCAGAGGCCGCCGAGCCCGCTGCTACTGGCGAGGCGGCGGCCGAGCGGGGCCCCGGCAGCGAGGAGGATGCCGGCCCGTCCGCCGAGGCCGCAGCTGCTCCTGAGGCCGAAACGCCCAGGTACCAGGGTGAAGGCGTTTACGTGGGAAATGAGCCACCTGAGGGATTCACCATCAAGGGCAACGAGCGGTCGATGAAGTACCACGTTCCGGAATCGGCAGGCTACGGCCGAACCGTCGCCGAAGTCTGGTTCAACAGCGAGGAGGCGGCTCAGCAGGCCGGCTTCGTCCGCGCCCAGCGTTAGGCGAGCGCCGCACCGGCGCGATTTCTTGCGGTCGATAGGCGTCAATTCCGCAGGATCGCGCAAGTTTCGGCCGAGCGTTAACATCGGGCCTCTTCGCGAAGCCTTCTACAGATAGAAGGCTTCGACGAAGGGGACGTTGGAATGGCAGCGCTTGCCGAACGCGACGGTGTGTCCGGTGAATGGGTAGATGCGGGGCCGTTCCGAGCCCACCTGCGTTATCTGATGGCAACCGCCTCGCTCAGCGTCGATGATGTGGCTGCTGTTGCTGGCATCTCGGCGCGAGTGGCAGATCGCCTGCTTCATGGACGCGAGGGCCGACCGCTGCGCCGAATCAGTCCTGACACGGCGCGCCGGCTGATCCAGGTATCCGATCAACAGGTGCGTGCGCTGCGGCGGATCACGGTGCCGGCTGCCCCGGCCAGACTTCAATTGCGTCGCCTGCACCGCGCGGGCTGGGAGAATCTGGCGATTGCTGAACGAGTAGGCGTCACAGCTCCGGACCTGGCCGAACTGGCAGCGGGTACCGATACTTGTTCTCTGTTGCTTACTGTTCGATTGACCGCGGCTGCTCGCGCTGAGGACAACCTGCGCGGCAGCCGACCGGACGCCTGGGTGCCAGCGGGGGACGTGGCGTGAAGCCCTGCGCTTGGTCCCGGAAGCCTAGCGTCGACACTAGGATCGCCCGGTGATTCAGGATGCAGTGGTGGCACTCGCTTTCGCTCTCACGATGGCTGTGATCTCAGCCCTGCTGGTGGGCCCCGTACTGCGACGACTCCCAGAGCCAGCCAACGGCGTCGCCATGCCGATCTACCGCGAACTCGGCAGTGTCCGCTTCGTCCTCGCCTGCGGCGTGCTGGCCGGAGTGGCGGCAGCAGTCAGCTGGCTGAGCCTCCCGCGCTTTGCCCAACCGATGTGGTCGGTGCTCGCCATCTTCGGGGTGCTGCTGGCAGCCATCGACGCCCGCACCAGCTGGCTGCCGTTGCGGCTAACCCGGATCGCCTGGCTTGCGATGGCCGTGGCGTCGCTGCTGGCTGTCTTACTTGGCGGCAACATCTGGATCGCGGTCCGAGCCGTTGCCGGCGGAGCGATTGCCGGCGGACTTTACTTGCTTGCCTGGCTTGTTTCGCGCGGTGGCTTCGGTTTCGGTGACGTACGATTCGCACCACTGCTCGGAGCGGCAGGTGCCGCGGACTCGTGGACGCTGCTGTGGTTGACGCTGCTGCTCGGCACCGTGGTAGGCGGGCTCGCGGGCCTGCTACGGCTTGTGCAGGGTCGACGCGAAGCATTTCCGTACGCACCCTCGATGCTGGCCGGTGCTTACGCGGCGTGCATTATCACCGTGCTCATTTGACCCGAAGTTAGGCGGTTCCTAAGCGCGATCTGCGCCGGAGCGGAGGCAAGACATTCGCCTCGAGAACGTAAAGCGCCGCCTGTGCGTACGCGTCGGCTGCATCAGGCTCTGCTTCGGTGTGGTACGCCTTCCCGGGCCCGCTGACGGTCACTACGAAACCGCCAGGCGCAGTATCGAGCGATAAGAAGTAGTCGCCGAGCATCTCGCGGAGCTGGTTTTCCCGGGGCAGCCAGACCACATCGTCGGACTCCACCGAGTCGAGCGCCCACTCAACAGTGCCGTTGAAATGGAAGCGTGATTCCCCGCCCGATGTGACCAGTTCGACCACCATGTCGCTGACGATGAACACAGAGTCGGCGATCTCTGGACGCGGGATGAAGAACATGTCGCCGTTGGCCGGTGTCCATGTCACATATGGAGCGAGCCGCTCGGCGAGATCGCGGGAGATCACGGGTGCAGTATCGCGCGCGACGCAAGGGCAGCGGTAATGCACATGACCATTTCAACTGCCGGCTCGCGCTCGATCCGGTGTTCACGACCCCGCATAGGCTCTGGTGCGTGACCGGCGCACCGAGACCTGGGTGGTACCCGGATCCAGCCGGCGCCACGGGGCTCTACCGGTGGTGGGACGGAAACCACTGGGCCAACGTGACCAGTGACTCAGCCAATGCACCTCCGCCCATACTGATCCAAGCCGAGGCAGCCACCGGAAACCTTGCCGCGCGTCGCGGCGCATCACCGCTGCGCGTCTCGGCTGCTCTCCTGCTCGGGTTTGCGCTCTTCGTCAGCGCCTCGATCGGCCTAGGGGTGGTGCTCTGGCGCAGCCCGTCGAGTACGTCCGCACAGCGTCCAGCGGGCGGTCCGGCGGATCTGCCGAGCGCCGGAAGCTTGGGCACCGACCCGGTTGGCTACCTTGACGAGCGGACCAGGAAGGCAACCATAGGATCGGCCTCACTGACTCTGCCCGGTCACCCTTACGTGGTCTCACCAGACCCCATGGCTATTCGGGGGGTGCTCGATCTCCTGTTCTGGGCCAGCGCGCCCGTCCACACCCGCTACGACGGCAAACACGATTGGTCGTCCGGCGTACTGCTCGGCCGGGTAGCCGAATCGGATAGCCATCGGGACCTCGAGACCGAGGGCACGCTCGCGCTGCACCGGCTGAGCAACGCGATCTTCGACCGGCACCCAACGGAGCTGAAGGGACTCAAGCGGTACGAGCAGGCAGTGGACGGGCAGCAAGGAATGCTGTTCTCGGCCCAGGTGCATTACGCGGTCGACCAGCTGCCGAGCCGCTATGACACTGTCACGGCACTGGTGGTGAGACTTGACGACGGATCGTTGATCCTGGCAGCGAGCTCGGTGCCGAACGACGCCGATCCTGAGATCGCCCGGCAGGCTGCGGACGCGCTCCAAACCCTCACCATTCGCTAGGGCAGAACCAAGTCAGCGGACTGACTGGGTAGCTTCGACCCATTCTTTCAGCTTGGTTTGTGCCGCACCCGAGTCAATTGCCTCACGTGCCCGATCCAGCTCGCTTGCGAAATCCTCCATAAGCCGCCCGGACGCGGGCTTGCCGTACGCGACCAGTGCAGCAGCCGCATTGAGCACGACGATGTCGCGGATCGGACCCGGCTGACCAGCGACCAACTCCCGCACCACGTGCGCGTTGGCCACCGCGTCTCCGCCGACCAAGTCCGGGAGGCTTGCCCTCGGCACGCCCAAGTTCAGCGGCTCCAGCTCCACCCGCTCGACCTCTCGATCCGCATACACCCACACCGAAGAGCCGGTCGTGGTGGTCAGCTCGTCCAGCCCGTCGCCACCGTGGAACACAAGGCCGTAGTTGCCCCGGGATGCAAAGACCCCGGCCATGAGTTCAGCCATTCGGGGATCGGCCACTCCCACGGCCTGGGAAACCGGCTGCGCCGGGTTGGCCAATGGTCCGAGAAAGTTGAACGTAGTAGGTATGCCGAGCTCGCGCCGGGGCGCTGCCGCGTGGCGCAGCGCCGGGTGATAGTGAGCGGCGAACAAGAAGCCAATACCGACTTGGTCCACCACTTGCTGCTGCGCCTCGGGCGTGAGATCGAGAACCACACCGAGTGCCTCGAGCACATCTGCAGCACCACACGCTGAGGAGGCCGCCCGGTTGCCGTGCTTGACCACCCTGGCGCCTGAGGCGGCTGCGACAATCGCGGCCATGGTGGAAATGTTCACCGTGTTCGATCGGTCGCCACCACTGCCGACGACATCAACCGCCGGTCCGCCGATCTCGATCGGAGTCGCGAACTCGATCATCATGTCGGCAAGCCCGGTAAGCTCCTGGACCGTCTCACCCTTGCTTCGCAATCCAATGACAAACGCCGCCAGCTGGGCAGGGGTAGCGTCGCCGCTCAGAATCTGACCCATGGCCCATGCGGTTGCCTCGGCCGGCTGGTCCTCGCCTCGGACCAGGCTGCTCAGAAGTTCTGGCCAGTTCATCTCACCGCTCCATGTCAGGCCACGGACGTGGTCCGCGCAATCGCGGTCTCTGTGGACATTTGAGGACGTAGCAGTCTCGCCACCGCAGCAGGCAACCGGATCGGATCAACCGGGTGCGAGACCGCACCGTCGGCGCGCGACCAGGTCGCCAGCCAGGCATCATCAGGACGCCCGATCAGCAACATGATCGGCGGACAGCGCAGGATCTCGTCCTTCAGCTGGCGGCACAGACCCATCCCGCCAGGCACCGCCTCGCCGTCCAGGATTGCCAGATCGATGCCTCCAGCATCCATCGCGCTGATGAGCGCAGCTTTCGTCGCCACCTCGAGCACACGCACCGGCGGCAGGTCGGCCGCGACCTTGCGTCCTAGCGCTAACCGGACGTTCTCGCGGGTCGTTCGATTCGAGGCGTACAACAAGATCGTCAGAACCTCGTCAGATCGAGGCTCCTCATCGCTGCTCATTGATCATCTCCAGTTTGTTGGCTGGTGCCGGTGGCGCGCACGTCGGCGTCGGCCGCCTGCCCGGCCCGGGCCTGATCGTAGCGTGCCCGCACCTGCTCACCGCGGGGGCTGAGCGATGGCCCTGCCGCTCGCTGTAGTCGCTCCAGCCGATCGAGTCGCCGGTCTTCCCGCCGCGCCTCCCGCTGACTGGACGCGTACCACTGGGCGAACAAGGCGATCAGCATCACCAGAGCTATGACATCTCCCGAGGCCCACAGAATGCCGCCTGCGAGATACTGATCGTCCAGCGGACTGGGCGGCCAGGCCCGGTTGAATGCGAGGTACCAGTCCTCCGCGATCAGCACCGTGGAGCTCATGATCGAGATGCCGAGGAACGCATGGAAGGGCAGCATCAGGAACATCATGAGTACGCGCAACGGGTAGCTGATCCTTCCGGGAACCGGGTCGATGCCCATCAACGGCCACATCAGCAGTGAGCCAATGATGAGGAAGTGCAGATGCAGGAACGCATGCCAAAAGCCCGAACGCAGCGACAGCTCGTAGAAAGACGAGTAATAGAGCGCGAACGGGGTTACGACGAACAAGGCCAGCGTCAGTGGTGCGAACGTCAGCACTCGAGCCGGCCGTGAGTGCAACACGGCCAGCAGCATGGCGCGCGGTCGAGTTGGCAGCGTCCGCAACGCCAGGGTGATTGGGGCCCCAAGCGCCAGGAACATCGGGGCCACCATCATCAAGACCATGTGCTGCACCATGTGGATGCTCAGCAGCACCGTGTCATAGGTGCCCAGTGCCGACATCGTGGCCAAAACAATCGACCCGAGTCCGCCGAGCAGGAACGACATACTGCGTCGGATCGGCCAGCGATCGCCCCGGCGGCGCATTACGACCAGGCCAGCGATGTAGAGCCCGGCCGCAATCGCGATGCCGAGTGCCATCAACCAGACCCATGTCCATTCCGTGAGTAGCCGGGACGGCGTCAGCGGGGGTGGCTGATCGGCGGGTGTGGCGTGCAGCGGTACGAGCACCATGGCGAACCTGGTGAACACAGGCCAAGCCTAATGTCGGTTAGCCGCAGCTATCGCCGACGCCCGGCAGGCCCAAACCACCTTTGAGCTCGTTGACAAGGCATTGAGCCGCGCCCGGCTGCTGCCAGCGACTCGGGATAACAAAGTTGCGCCGTGGGGTGACCTCAGCACGGGTTACGGCAATAATGACCTCGTGGCCTTGCACACACACGCAGTCTCCGGCTCGATGACGATGCCGGAAGGGGCTTTGCACCCCATCCCCTTGTCGCGTTTGCGTGGTCGTGAGAATCGGCCCGAACCCGTGGCTGTCGGCACAATCATCTGGCTGGCGTCGGAGCTGATGTTTT
>JBKPBV010000116.1:0-13653 GCA_046727055.1 Actinomycetota bacterium
TCGGCTGGTCGCCCAACTCGAACGCCTCGGGCACACCGTGACCCTCCACCCCGCCGCCTAACCGCCAGCTCGCCACTAGCGCCGGAACACCACCGACGCTGCCGCAGCCTGCCCTCAGACAGGGAATTCACGGGTCTGTGAAGTGATAGAAGCGAACGTGCACGTTCGTTTCCGCGCCGGGTTGTGCGAGCCTTGCCTCCGGTCCCTCCTACTCAGCACGGCGGACGCGATTGGCGCCGCTCGCAGCTATGCGTCGGTCGGGCGATAGCTGCCCCAGACCTCCCGGAGGGCATCGCATACCTCCCCGACAGTGGCTTTCAGCCTGAGCGCCTCCTTCATCGGAAACAGCACATTGCCGGTGCCACGGGCCACAGCTTGGAGCTCGCCGACAGCGGCGTTGACAGCAGCCTGATCCCGGCCGGCCCGTAGCGCGGCAAGCTTCGCAGCCTGTTTGGCTTCGATGCGCGGATCCACCTGCAACGGCTCATACGGCTCCTCCTCGTCGAGGATGAACCGGTTTACCCCGACCACAACCCGTTCTCCGATGTCGATCTGACGCGCCAGCTGGTAAGCCGAGCGTTCGATCTCAGCCTTCTGAAAGCCCTGCTCGATCGCCGCCACGGCACCACCCAGGTCCGCGACCGACTTCATAACGCGGCGGCTCACTTCCTCGATCTCGTTGGTCAGCGACTCGACGGCGTACGAGCCGGCGAACGGATCAACCGTCTTCATCACGTCGGTCTCGTACGCGAGCACCTGCTGAGTTCGCAGCGCGAGCCGAGCAGCCTTAGGAGTGGGCAGTGCGATCGCCTCGTCATAAGAGTTCGTGTGCAGCGACTGGGTACCTCCCAACACTGCTGCCAGGGCTTGCACCGCGACCCGTACCAGGTTGATCTCCGGCTGTTGAGCAGTCAGCTGCACCCCAGCAGTCTGGCTGTGGAAGCGAAGCATCATTGACCTCTCCTCCCGCGCGCCGAATTGATCACGCATGAGCTGCGCCCAGATGCGCCGCGCGGCGCGGAACTTGGCTACCTCCTCCAGCAGCGTGGTGCGGGATACGAAGAAGAACGACAGCCGAGGCGCGAAGTCGTCTACGTCGAGACCAGCCGACAAGGCCGCCTCGACGTAAGCGATCCCGTTGCTCAGCGTGAATGCGATCTCTTGTGCCGGCGTCGCGCCCGCCTCTGCCATGTGATAGCCAGAGATCGAGATCGTGTTCCAGCGTGGTAGCTGCGCTTGGCAGTAGGCGAAGGTGTTGCTGACCAGACGGAGGGACGGGCTCGGCGGAAAGATGTATGTGCCGCGCGCGATGTATTCCTTGAGGACGTCGTTCTGGATGGTTCCGGACAGGGCAGTCGAGGAAATGCCTCGCTCCTCTGCGACCAACTGGTAGAGGAGCAAAAGCAGCGCCGCTGGGGCGTTGATCGTCATCGATGTCGAAACCTTGTCGAGGGAAATTCCCGAAAAGAGCTCTCGCATATCCTCGATGGAGTCGATCGCGACTCCGACTTTGCCCACCTCGCCGGCCGCGATTGGCGCATCGGAGTCGTAGCCCATCTGGGTCGGCAGATCAAAGGCGACAGAAAGACCGGCAGTCCCGTGCGTAATCAGCTCTCGGTAGCGGGCATTGGACTCCGCGGCGCTGCCGAAGCCCGCGTACTGGCGCATGGTCCACGGCTTGGTCGTGTACATCGACGGATAGATACCGCGCGTATATGGATAGTGACCGGGCTCACCAAGCTCAGAATCAGGATCGAAACCGGCTAGGTCTTGCGGCCCATACACCGGCTTGAATGGGGCTCCTGACTCCGTCTGCGCGCTCACTTGGGCATAGTTACATGCGTCGCGTGTGTCTTGCTCGCCCCGTGTCTGATGGCTCGCGCCGCGGCCGTCCCTAGCCACCACCCCGAGCTGGACTCACCTCCCTCACGCTGTACATGGCATGCACGCCAGGTACAGCGCCAACATCCCACGCAACCTGGGATGTTGACATTGATCACAGGACGCCGTTAAGAACGATCGGCCTTAGGTCCATGAGACCGGTTCTCCCGTCACGCGGAATGCCGTTAGACGAGCGCTGAACTCTGCACCAGGGCGACAGCCGATTCGATCATGCGTACCGTCTCGCTTTCCCAGTTCGGCTCCTGGCCCCGATACGGACCGGTGGCGAGCGAGACGATGACACCTGCAGCGCGAAGCCGCAACTCGGCCGGGTCCACCCGGGTATCGAAGACCTGCAGCCAGAGATTGATCAGTCGGGTCAAGCCGACCGCCTGTTCGGGCGTCATTCGCTGCATCGTGGACAGGTGCGCGATCATGCAGGCAAGATCATCAGCTCGCCGCCCCGGGCCGATCGTGTCGATGTCGAGTACGCCGGTGATCAGGCCTTTTGCGACGAACAACTGGCCCTCGTGGAAGTCACCGTGGGTAGGTTCGAGGCCGGGCGCCATACCGGCGAGCCCGCCGGAAATCTGCGCGACCAGCCACCGCAGCTGCGGGTCCAGCGCCGGAAGCGCGGCCGCGATCATCTCGGCGTACGTTGCAACCGCGTCCGTCCACGGCGGTCGGCGCGGCAGTGAGGCTACCGCCGACGGCAAGGAGTCGAGCAACATGATCATGCTCTCGGCGGTGCAGGGCATCGCCTCGTCGAAGATCGCTTGTGCCAGCGGCCGGCCTGGAACCTCGTGGAACACCAGGATGAAGTCCGCCGTCGCCGCCGCTACCGCGGCGGCTGGGAATCGAGCGCGCCGCAACAACTCGTGGCGCTGCAGGGTGGGCCCGTACACCGATTCGCGTAACACCTTGACGAAGAAGGTTTTTGGCCCACTGCTGGTTCTGATGGTGGCCTTGAACACGGCACGGCGCCGGGGGCGGTAGCTGATCATCTCCAAAGCGATGTTCTCGCCAGCCACGGGATGCTCAAGGACTCGATACTCGCTAAACAGCGCGGCCAGCCCATCTGGCACGGCGGCACGGGACAACCCGGGCAGATCCGGGTCGTTCGGGTACAGCCAGACTGCGACCTCGCGGTCCCCGTCCCCGAGAATCATGGCCCGCTCGTCGTTGCCGCTGCGGCGCCCCCCTACTCGCAGACTCGCGCCGAGCAGCTCGGTACGCCGTCCGGTCGGCCAATCGACGGCTGCGGAATACGTTGCGGTCGTGGAATGCCTCGGGTTGGCATCCACGTGATCCAGCCGCCACGACACGAGGCTGCCACCGGCATGCTCCACAGCGGCCGAAAGCAGGTCCTTCACCTCGGCCGAAGTCAGCAAGGTCGACCCGTCGGGGTCACCCGAAACGGTCACGCACCCGATCTTTACACACCGCTGGCACAGCGCATCAGGAGCGGGATGGAAGCATGGCTACGTGACAGTTGCTCTTACGATCCTGGCCTTGGTTGCCACAGTGCTCGCGGTGACGGCGTTGGCCAATCGGATCAGGTTCTCGGCGCCGTTATTGCTGATGCTGGTCGGGATCGGGATGTCTTTCCTGCCCGAAGTACCTATCCCCGAGCTCACCTCGGAACTGGTGTTGCTCGGCTTCCTTCCGCCACTGCTGTACGCCGCGGCCATCCGGACATCGGTGATCGACTTTCGCGCGAATCGCCGATCGATTGCGCAGCTCTCGGTGCTGCTCGTGGTCGTCACTGCCTTGGGGATTGGCCTGATCACTTGGTGGATCCTCCCGGTGAGCTTCCCGGTGGCGTTTGCCTTGGGCGCTGTCGTGGCGCCGCCCGATGCCATAGCCGCGACCACGATCGCCCGCCGGGTCGGACTGCCTCGTCGCCTGGTGACAATCCTGGAGGGCGAGTCGTTGGTGAACGACGCAACAGCCATTACCTGCCTCAGGGCTGCAATCGCCGCCATCGCGGGCACCCTGACAGCTGCGCAAGCAACCGTCGGCTTCCTGATCGCCCTGCTGGGCGGACTTGCGGTGGGCCTAGTGGTGGCTCTGGTCGCCATTCCCATCCGAGCGCGAATCACTACGCCGGCCTTCGACACGGCGATCTCGATACTGGTGCCATTTGCCGCGTACCTGCCCGCCGAAGTGCTGAGCATCGGTGATTTCCATGGCTCCGGTGTCATCTCCGTCGTGACCGCAGGTTTGATCCTCGGCCACAAGTCGCCAGTGATCCAGTCCGGCCAATCCCGGCTTAGTGAACGAGTGAACTGGGCAACCATCCAATTCCTGCTCGAGAACACCGTGTTCCTCATGATTGGCCTCCAAGCACGCCGCATCATCGATGCAAACTCAAAGTCCGAGCTCTCGGGGCTGCAGATTGCCGGATTCTGCGTAGCGGTCCTGGTTGGGGTCATCGTTATCCGGCTGCTGTGGGTCCTCGGTACCCGTCCTTTCCTTTTCCGTCGCGACAAGGACACCGGCGCCTCGACTGCTCCATGGTCGTACGCATTCGTGATTGGTTGGGCGGGTCTACGAGGGGTGGTCACCCTGGCAGCTGCCTTCCTGATTCCGGAAGGTGTGCCCCATCGCGAAACGCTGATCTTCGCGGCAATGGTTGTCACGGCAGGGACCCTGCTGCTGCAGGGGCTGACGCTCCCGTACCTGGTCCCGGCGCTGGGACTGCGCGGACCGGACGCCCGTTCGGACGCCCTGCAGGCGGCTACCGTGCTCCAAACATCCAGCAATTCCGCCATCGCGCATCTTGGCGACATTCTCGGACCTGACGATGCTCCGGAGACGGTGCAGCTGCTGCGCGACCGCATCGCAGCCCGCCCGGATGCGATGTGGGAGAAGCTTGGCAGGCCTGGCGACGACGAGACTCCGGCCGAGCAGTATCGGCGACTACGACTGAAGACCCTCGATGTCGAGCGGAACGAGGTCCTGACGATCCGCTCCAGCGGCACGGTCGACCACGACATCATCGAGGAGGTGCTCGGATCGTTCGACATCGAAGAGTCGATGCTCACGATCGCCACGGAACGGACGGATCGGCTGGTTGAGGACGTGCCAGTCACCACGCCGACCGTTGCAGCCGGTCCGTGTGATCACCTCGAGCACTCGCCAGCCAATATCAAACCGAACGGTCCCGGGATTTGCGAGGACTGTGTACGCGAGGGCACGCGTACGGTGCACCTGCGGATCTGTCTTAGCTGCGGAAATGTAGGATGCTGCAACTCCTCAGTCGGGAGGCACGCGGAGCGCCACTTCAGGAACAGCAGCCACCCCGTCGCACGCAGCTTCGAGCCGGGTGAGTCCTGGCGCTGGTGCTACCTCGACGAGCTGATCGGCTGATTTTCTTGTGAGCTGCTCGCGCAAAGTTTGATTGCTCGCTCCGCTCGCGAGGACGCGCGTGGAGTCCGACTACTTCGACGCGATTTCCCGACGCTCGCAGCTCGAAAGCGCTTAGGCGAGACCGACTTTTGCGTAGACATCGGCCAGCGTGGCACTGGCCACCTCTCGAGCTCGGTCAGCTCCCTTTGCAAGAATCGACTCGAGCTCGCCGCGTTCCTCCAGGAGCTCTAGAGTGCGGCTCCGAAACGGCACCGCGAAGGCGGTGACCGCATCTGCCACAGCGCCCTTCAGGTCCCCATAGCCGCGCCCATCGAACTGCTCGACAAGCGTGTCGACCGGCGTACCGGTCAGTGCCGACAAGATCGTGAGCAGGTTGGAGACGCCGGGCTTGTTGATCTCATCGAAGATGATCTCTCGGCCAGAGTCTGTCACTGCAGATTTGATCTTGCGGATGTTGATCTTGGGATCGTCCAGCAGCTCTATGATGCCAGTGGGCGAGGAAAGCGATTTGCTCATCTTCGCGCCAGGCTCGGCAAGATCAGCAATTCTGCCGACTGAGGGCAGGATGTACGGCTCCGGAACCACGAATGTCTCCCCGTAGCGGGAGTTGAAGCGCATCGCAAGGTCACGGGTGAGCTCGAGGTGCTGCCGTTGGTCCTCCCCAACGGGTACCTGATCCGTTTGGTACAACAAGATGTCGGCGGCCATGAGCACCGGATAGGTGAACAGACCGACACTCGTGGCCTCGGGCCCCATCTTGGCGGCCTTGTCCTTGAATTGCGTCATCCGCTGGGCTTGGCCGAACCCGGTCATGCAGCCCATCACCCAGCTGAGCTGGGTGTGTTCGGGGACCTGTGACTGGAGGAACACCGTCGCCTTCGCAGGATCGATGCCCGCTGCGAGCAGCTGCGCCGCGCCGCGGAGCGTCCGCTCCCGTAGTACCTCCGGAGCGGTCGCGACGGTGAGCGCGTGTAGGTCGGCGATGCCGTAAAAGGCTTCGTGATCTTCCTGTAGCGGCACCCACTGGCGCAACGCTCCTAGGAAATTGCCGAGGTGGAGTGAGTCAGCGGTGGGCTGGGCAAGGGAGAGCACGCGCGGTCTGCCAGCACTGCTGTGTGAGGGCATGAGGTACGGATGTTCCTTTCAGATCGCATCGGCGCCATTGTTTCACGCGTCCAGCGGTCGCTCGGAGGGTTTCTCTGGTGGGCCGAGGCTCGTATTGGCCATGCGTTGACGCTGAGTGCCCACCCCTAGACTCAGAAGTCCCCATAGGTCGGATCGGAGCCCAACATGCCAGCAAAGACGATCTCGAGAACCAAGAACCAGTCAAGGAAGTCAAAGGGGAACCGGGACGGTAAGGCCAGCGCAATCTCCGCGGGCCCTTTGTCGAAAGACGAGCTTCGCCGGATGGACATGTGGTGGCGCGCAGCCAACTACCTGTCGGTCGGTCAGATCTACTTGATGGACAATCCGCTGTTGCGCGAGGATCTTCAGCCTGAGCATGTCAAACCACGCCTGCTCGGGCACTGGGGCACGACGCCTGGGCTCAACTTTCTTTACGCTCACCTCAATCGCGCGATTATGCAGAGGGACCTTGACATGATCTACGTCATTGGTCCCGGCCACGGCGGTCCATCTCTTGTGGCCGCAGCCTGGCTCGAGGGCGCCTATTCCGAGATCTACCCGAACATCACCCAGGATGGCCGGGGCATGAAGCGGCTCTTCACCCAATTCTCGTTCCCCGGAGGGATCCCCAGCCACGTAGCTCCGGAGACTCCAGGGTCGATCCATGAGGGCGGAGAGCTCGGGTATGCGATCTCCCATGGGTACGGCGCGGCCTTCGATAATCCCAACCTCGTCGTTGCGTGCATCGTCGGCGACGGCGAAGCAGAAACTGGCCCGCTAGCCACGTCGTGGCACTCCAACAAGTTCCTAAACCCGGTTGAGGACGGGGCGGTCTTGCCAATCCTGCATCTCAACGGCTACAAGATCGCGAACCCCACGGTTCTTGCCCGCATTCCTGTCGATGAGCTGCTGGCACTGTTCCGCGGATATGGCTACGAGCCACATCTGGTCGCGGGCGATGACCCAGCAACAATGCATCAGCAGTTCGCCACGACGTTGGATGCGTGCCTCGATCGCATTGCCGAAATACAACATGATCACCGAGAAGGCGGCGTCACCGGTCGTCCGACGTGGCCCATGATCATCTTCCGTTCACCGAAAGGCTGGACCGGACCGAAAAGGATCGATGGGCAACTTGTCGAGAACAACTGGCGGAGCCACCAGGTGCCGTTCTCCGATACCCGGCAGAACCCCTCACACCTGATGGAATTGCAGAAGTGGATGTTGTCCTACGGACCAGAAGAACTGTTCGATTCCGAGGGTCGACCGGTGCCTGACATCGCGGACCTACATCCGGTCGGCGGGCGTCGCATGAGCGCAAACCCGCACACCAACGGCGGCGGCTTACGTCGCCCGCTGAGGATGCCAGACTTCCGCGACTATGAGGTGAAGGTCGACCGGCCGGGCCACACCATCGCCGCGGCAACCAGCGTCATGGGCACATTTCTCCGCGATGTGATGAAGCTCAACGAGGATCACCGCAACTTTCGGATTTTTTCACCGGATGAGAACAACTCAAACCGATGGCAAGCAGTTCTGGAGGTCAGCGATCGTACGTGGCAAGCCGAGATCTACGACTACGACGACCATCTGGCCCCCGACGGCCGAGTCATGGAGATCCTGTCAGAACACACGATTCAAGGCTGGCTGGAGGGATACCTGCTCACCGGCCGGCATGGATTCCTGTCCACGTACGAGGCGTTCATCCACATCGTTGATTCGATGTTCAACCAGCACGCCAAGTGGCTGAAGGTGACCAATAACATCGAGTGGCGGCATCCGATCTCTTCACTCAACTATTTGTTGTCCAGTCACGTGTGGCGTCAGGATCACAACGGCTTCTCCCACCAGGATCCGGGTTTCATCGATCACGTCATGAACAAGAAGGCCGAAATCGTACGGGTCTATCTTCCGCCGGATGCAAATACCCTGCTCTCAACGACCGACCACTGCCTGCGATCCCGCCAGTACGTGAACGTCGTCGTCGCAGGCAAACAACCGGCCCCGCAGTACCTCTCGATGGACGAGGCAATCAAACATTGCACGAAGGGCATAGGCATTTGGGATTGGGCGAGCAGTGACCAAGACGGCCCCACCGACCTCGTGATGGCGGCCGCAGGTGACGTACCCACCATGGAAGCGCTCGCTGCTACAGAAATTCTGCACAAGCGCTTTCCCGAGCTACGAATCCGTTTCATCAACGTCGTGGACATAATGCGCCTGCAGGATGACCGCGAACATCCACACGGGTTAACCGATCTGCAATTCGTCTCTCTTTTTACGCCGAACGCACCGATCGTTTTTGCCTACCACGGTTACCCATGGTTGATTCATCGCCTTACCTATCGGCGCAGCAACCACGACAACATCCACGTGCGCGGTTACAAGGAGGAGGGCACGACGACGACGCCCTTCGACATGTGTGTCCTGAACGAGATCGACCGCTTCTCCTTAGCCATCGATGCGATCGACCGGGTGCCACAGCTGGGGTCGAGCGCGGCGCACATGCGACAGGAGCTCGTCGACAAAATCATCGAGCACAAGCATTACATCCGCCGCTATGGCGAAGACATGCCAGAAATCGCCGGATGGGTCTGGCAGTCGTCAGCCAGCGAGGAGCCCTCCATTGCCGCGGCGGCATCGGGCGCTCTTGCGACGGCGGGCGACAACGTCTAGCGAAGCATTCAGGGAGTCGTGTCTCTTACGTTGCGGCCGGGGTGAAGTCCTTCCCGTCCTGACGGCGTAGCACGAACGAGGCGGCCCGCCGGCCGTCGAGCTCGTTGACCCGCAGTTCAACCTGCGCAGGCTCCGGATCTTCTGGGTCGACCGAGGTGAGCTCGAGCGAGATCGCATCACCGACGCTCGGCAGCTGGCCGAGCCTGGCCATAAAGAATCCTGCGAGGGTGTCGTACGGACCCTCGGGCAACACCAGACCGGTCTTCTCGGCGAAGTCATCCAGCGTGGTTAGGCCATCGATCACCAAGTCCCCGCGTACGCTGACCCGCTCCTCAACGGCTACGTCGTACTCGTCGGTGATATCGCCAACAAGCTCCTCGACCAGGTCCTCCATCGTCACAATGCCCGCCGTGCCGCCGTACTCGTCCAGCACGATTGCCAGGTGGGATGAGCTGCGTCGCATGTCGCTCAGCGCTCGGAGCACCCGCACGGTGTCAGGCATGGAAAGCACAGCACGTGCCAGCTCGGCCACCGGCGTAGTACGCGAGCTGACATCAGGATCGAGAAGGTCGCGAACATGCACGAAGCCAATGACATCGTCTGCGGAATCGCCGATCACCGGATAACGCGAGTGCGGCGCCTTGATCAACTCGCGCACCGCGCGGTGCGCGGGCATATCACCTGGAAGGAAGTCGACCTCGGTCCGCGGCAACATGACCTCGCGGAGGCTGCGCTCACCGGCCGCGAAGACATCGTCCATGATCCGGCGCTCTTCGTCGCCAAGGGTGGTCGAGCCACTCACCATTGTGCGGATCTCCTCATTGGTCACCTCCTCGCGGGAGATCTTCGGGTCTCCACCCAAAATCCGAACCAGGACATTGGTGGAGGCGCCAAGGAGCCAAATCAATGGGCGTGCCGCTTTAGCGGTGAAATTCACCAGTGGCGCCACCGCGAGCGCGACCGCTTCGGCGCGCTGCAACGCCAGTCGCTTCGCCGTCAGCTCACCAACCACGATCGAGACGTAGGAGATCACGAGGGTGATCAACACCAGCGAGATCGTGTCCGCAACACCGGCGCTGAGGCCCAGGCGCTCTAACAGCGGTGCCAGATCGCCGGACAGCCGGTCGGCGCCAAAAGCTGCGGCGAGGAACCCCGACAACGTGACTCCGACCTGGACCGCGGAAAGAAAGAGGTTGGGATTGGAGGTTAGCTTCGCGACCAGCTGGCCACGCCTGCCGCGATGTGCAATCTGCCTGACCTGGCTCTCGCGGAGAGAGACCAAGGCGAACTCGGCAGCGACGAAGACACCCCCGATGATCACTAGCAGCAAGATCAGGAGGATGTTGAGAACGGCGCTAGTCATAGCTGCTGGGGTCTAAGGATCTGCCACCGTCCGCGTCGCCGTTCACCTCAGCAAGCCTAGTGAACATGCCACGGGCGGGCATGGCCCGGTGCCGAGAACCCCGTGGTCGCGCGCCGCCGTGCTGAGCAAGGCTGGGGCGGCGCTGTTCTGGACGAGCGAGCGAGGAGGCATGTCTTTCGCTTGCGTGCGAGTGAGGAAGGCAGCGGCTCACAAGCGCCAGCCTCAGCGAGCGGGGAGGGAGGAGAGATGCTCCTCGTCCCCGAGCGGCGACGAAGTAGGCGGCCATCCAGAGCGCGATCAGCGAAGCGGCCAATCCTGTCGGCGAGTTGTGGGAGGATCTCCGGGTGACTTTGCAGGTGAGCGTCCTTGGCACGAACTACATGGGTGCGACCCATGCCGCTGGCATGGCGGAGTTCGGTCACCAGGTGATTGGGGTCGATATCGATGTCGATCGCGTCAAAACACTGAACGCTGGGCAGTCGCACATCTTCGAGGTAGGCCTGGAGCCACTGCTGGAGAGGCATACCGCCTCTGGACGACTGCGGTTCACCACCGATTACGCCGAGATCGCCGACTGGGCCGACGTGCACTTTCTGGCATTGGGGACTCCCTCCAGGCCCAGCGGCGCCGCGGACCTGAGTCAGTTGCACGCGGCAATAGACACGCTGGCGCCTTTGCTGACTAAGCCGACGTTGGTAGTCGGCAAGTCGACTGTGCCAGTCGGCACAGCCATGGCGCTCGAGAAGCGGCTGCGCAGCTCCGCGCCGGTCGGAGATGGCGTTGAGGTGGCTTGGAATCCGGAGTTCCTGCGTGAGGCGTACGCGGTCGAGGACACGCTCCGCCCTGACCGGTTGGTTTTCGGCACGCACTCCCGTCGCGCTCTGGGACTGCTCGAGGAAATCTACGCGATTCCGATCACCGACCGTACTCCGGTGATTCGATGCGACATTGCAACCAGCGAGCTGATCAAGGTCGCGGCCAATGCGTTCCTGGCGACCAAGATCAGTTTCATCAACGCGATGGCACAGATGTGTCAGGCTGCGGGCGGCGATGTGATATTGCTGGCTGACGCTCTTGGCTATGACAAGCGGATCGGGCGGGAGTTCCTCAACGCCGGGTTGGGTTTCGGCGGTGGCTGCCTACCCAAGGACATCGCAGCGCTTGCCGTACGCGCCGACGAGCTTGGGGTACATGTGCTGAGCGACTTCATTCACTCCGTGGAGGCGATCAACGCTGGACAGCGGACCGAGCTTGCGGAACTGGCGATCGATCAGGCCGGCGGAGACGTGGCCGGCAAGCGCATCGCCGTGCTGGGGGCGGCGTTCAAGCCAGGTACCGATGACACGCGGAACTCCCCCGCCTTGACGGTGGCCGATCAGTTACACGCGTCCGGTGCGGACGTACGCATCTACGACCCACAAGCCAGGCTGGCGCCCCGCGAGGGCTTCACCCAGGTGGCCAGCGTCGAGCAGGCATTGCTCGGAGCCGACGTGGTGTTGCACCTGACCGAGTGGCCGGAGTTTCGGCAACTTGATCCAGAGCGCCTGGGCGAGCTGGTCGCTTCCAAGGTGATCATCGACGGCCGCCTCAAACTGCATGCCCCCACCTGGCGTAACGCCGGCTGGAAGCTCGTCCAGATCGGCCGCGCGACCACCCTCTAAACGCCGACTCCCTTGCGCCTGACTCCCTGAGCCGACTTGTCAGAATCTCAGCACCATATTTGGTGTGTGCTGTCTACGTAGTTGTGGGACACGGGTGTCTACGTAGTTGTGGGACACAGGTTAGGCCGCGGGGCGGAGTTGTTGTCGGGTTTGGCTCCAGTCGATGTGGAGGTGGCCGAGAGCGTCGCCTCTGGGGTTGTAGATGGTGACGTGGTCGCCGTCGAGGAGCACGGTGACTTGGGTGCCGGCGTGGGCTCGGCCGACGGAGACCACGGCCGGGCCGCTGAGTCGGATGTCGCCGTTGGCGAAGACGGTGAGGACTTTGACTTGGGCGTCGCGCTGGACGGGGAGCTGGCCTGGCCCGCCGAGGGTGGGCGCGTCGTCCCAGGCCTGCTGTGGGGGCTTGTTCCAGGCGCTGTGCCGACGTCCGGTGTTGTACCAGGCCTGGTAGCTATCACACACCGCTTGTAGCTCGGCGAGGTTGGCCGGCGGCACCGGCTGGGCGGCGAGCCAGGCCTTGAAGGTGCGGTGGTGCCGCTCGACCTTGCCGCAGGTCTGCGGGTGGTAGGGGCTGGAGTGGATCAGCCGGGCGCCGGCGGCGGTGACGACCCGGGTGAAGCGGGAGGTGCCAGTACTGCGGGTTCGGCAGGTGAACGCCGCGCCGTTGTCCGCCAGTACCAGCGCCGGCACCCCGAACCGGTGGAACGCGCGGCTGATCGCGGCGACGGCGCCGGCGGCGTTCTCCACCTCCCAGGCCAGGGTGGCCACCAGGAGCCGGCTGCAGTCATCGAGGACTTCGAAGACCACCGCCTTCGCCCCGCCGGCCAGCTTCACCTCGGTGGCGTCGATTTGGTAGCAATCCCGCGGCCGAGCGTAGGCGAACCGGCGGTAGGAGGACTTGGGCCGTTTCCTCGGCTCCGGCCGGATCAGCCCATGCCGCTTCATGATCTTGTGGATGGTAGCCCGCGACGGCACCCGCCAGCCACGATCGGCCCAGTCGTCAAGCAAGGCGATCTGCTGCAGGTAGTAGCGGACATTATCAGCGCCGCAGTCTTGGCCTGGCTGTTCTTCAAGCTCTTGCCGCAGCTGCACAACCTCGGCCTCCACCTCCGGCGGCGTCTGATGATCAGGCCGGGACTTGGGACGGGTCGACTTCGGTTTCCACCGGCCCTCCTCCTCAATGCGTTTCTTGTGCCGGTAGGCGGTGCTGCGCGACACATTGTTCGCCGCACACCAGCCTTTGAAATCTTGGCCAAACACCTCCGCGTGCCGGCTGAAAGCCGCCACCAACGCCGCGTCGAGCAGTCTCATCGAAGCATCCGATCTCGCCATGGCCAACCCATAGCGGGTCCAGGTGCCCCACCCCGACGACAAGCAGCACGTGTCTCAAAAGAACCTAGACATCAGGTGTCTCACATGTGCCTTGACTTAACACGGGTTATAGCCGGCCGAGACGCTGACAAGTCGGATTTGAAGGAGTACGCGTTCTCAGAAGCGGGCCGCCTCGACGTACTCGCCCCATTCGGCACGCAGCGCATTGCAGATCTCGCCGAGCGTTGCCTCGGCTCGCGCGGC
>JBKPBV010000117.1:0-8381 GCA_046727055.1 Actinomycetota bacterium
ATGCGCTGTCTGGCCGCAGCCAACTCCCCGCGCTCGCTGGTCGAGGTGCCCGGCTTGACCCCACGATCGATGAGGTCCTGGGCCTTGCACCGGTACACCGTCGCCTCGGCCAGCCCGAACTCGGCGGCGACCACCCGTACCGGTCGGCCGGCCCGCACCAGTTCCACCACCCGACGGCGGAGCTCCGGATCGTAGGTCCGTGGCACGCGTCCTCCTCGGTATTGGGACGCGCCAGTCTCGCATGACCAGGTCAAGCAACAGGGGCCAGATCCAGTGGACCACCAACCGGGGTCCCGTCACCATCACTTTCGCGTTCTGGCTGACGCGCCTGAAGAGGTCAAAGTCGAGTTTGGAATCGAACCTCCGCGGGGCCGGCGCCGTGTGGCCGAGCAGCACGGTGAGCGGCAAGTCGCTCGGCGCTATGTGAGTGCCGAGTTGCTGGAACTGGCAGCGCAGAGCGGCTCAGGTCCGCAGCACTGGCTTGAGACCCAGAGTGTGCTCAATGGCCCGCCATGAGTACCGGTCCGAATGGCGCCTTGGGATGATGGCTTTGCCCTCGTGGCTATTGACGAATTCAGCGACCTTCTGCTGGAAACTAAGCCACAGGCTGTCCGCCCCGTTCCAGATCAAGCCGGACAGAAGCGACTCACCGGCCGTCGTGGCCCGATCGGCGCCCATCGTGTACAGCATCCAGTCTTGTCCTGCGGAGTCGATCGCCCACATCCGGTTTCCAATGACGGGGTGCCCGGCCGCGCCGCTCAACGGCCCACGAAGCGTACTGAAGATCCACCGGCGCAGTTCGGTCAGCGAGCAGACGACGAGTGCCCGGTCAATGAGCGGGCTGAACGGCGGCAGGCCGAGGAGGTCGCCGACGTTGACTTGGATGTCGATGACGGCACCAAGGGGGTTGTCGGACTCCCATACCGGCTTGTCGATGGCATTGTCCAGTGGCGGGAACGAGGAGTTGTCTGGGTCGACGAAGTCGTCGAAATGCGTGCGAACGTGCTTCAGGAGCTCCTCGGGCGTCAGCTTCTTGCCCCCGAGCGATGGCAGCTTCGAAATGCGCACCGGGTAGAAGTCGAGGTTGACGTCGCCCCAAGCTTCCAGCAAGCGGACGATCTCCAGACCGCGCTTCCGCAGGTCGCCCACGACCGATGCCGGCACCTGGTGCGTGATCAGGTCTGCCCAGAAGATCCAGTCTGTGCCCGTGCTGGCGAGTGTGACACCGCCAGGACTCCGGGTCACATCGCCCAGTCCACTCTCCACTCGTGTGGTGCTGTCCCCGTGCTGCACTTCGACGTTGGGAACCTCTTCCGAAGGCATCTCGGCGATCTTCCTTGCCGCTGCGTCCCGTTCGGGCGTCCTTGGCCGGTTCCCGGTCGCTAGGTTCTCCAGGATGGTCTCAGACAGCTCCTTCGCCTTCGTCTGGTCGACCACGCCGCTCTTGTCTGCGTCGCCGACAACGCCCAGGCGCTTCTTGGCTGCCGCGACGTCAGCGTCAGCGTCAACGTCGCCCGCGTCCCCAACGATCTTCTTCAGGGCACTCAATCGCAGGTCGTGTGCCTCTTCCTTGGAGATCTTCCCGTCCTGTTCGGCGGAGTCTATGGAGGCGAATGCCCTGTCCTTGGCCCCGAGCATGCCTGCCTGCTTGGCGAGCTCGCTTGCTTCCTTTCCGAACGCTCCAGCGCTCTGCAGGGCCTGCTGGTAGGCGGCTGCGGCGTTGGCTTGGGTGCCGGCGAGTCCAGTGATGTCGGCGAAGGTCTGCCGACCTAGGATATCGGCGGCGGTTCGCACGCCGGCGGGGTCCGGTACGGCGGGGACGTTTTGGATGGACACCACGGGCGCAGGGAACGTGGTCGGTGTGGTCCCGGGCGGCTCGCTGCGGCGTGACTGGGTCGAAAGCGGCTCGATCGTCGGGACCTCGTCCAGGGGGGCGTCTTCCCATCGCCACATCCGCGAGTCGTCTCTGCGTTCGCAGGCGTTGCAGTCGCCCATGATGGCCTCGGCAAAGACGCCCCGGGTGGGAAGGCTGACACGCGCCGGCGGGATCGGTACCGGCGGCTCGTAGTAAGCGAGGAAGTCGATCGCCACGCCGTTGCCTTTTGGTTTGAAGCGGGGATCGAGGTGGACGCCGCGGGCCACCGGCATGACCAGTGAGTTTCCGACGATTCCGATGAGCCGGTTCTCGACGACAGATGCGACCGAGCGCTGCCCTGAGGGGATCGTGAAACCGTCGAGCAGCATGAACCGCCGGTTGGGGTCCATCGTCCACCAGATGGCGTGGTGGTAGTACTCGAGGTTGTCGTTGAGGTGGGCGACCAGGTCGTCGGCTTGGCGGGTGTCTTCCTCGCGCGGGTTGCGCTCCTCCCACACATCAGGGGGCGTGTCGAGGGCGGCGCCGCTTCCCGGGTGCACCTTGGTCACTGTGAAGGATCCGCTGGTGTAGGCCTTGGTGATTTCGGTCACGGTTCTGGGGTAGTTGATCGTTGGGAGGTCGATGTCGTCGTTGACGCTGCGGTCGTCGACCAGCGGATGCTCGAACGACGCCGTCCGGTACCGGAAGACGGCGTCGTTGACGATGGCGCGGCAGCCGTCGGGTAGGCCGACCGATGACTTGATCACCAGGTGGGAGATGTCGGCTCGGTTGATGGTCCCCGCGTCCGCCCGGACGCCGACCAGTAGCCGCACGCCCGGCGAGTACTGGGAGACGAGGGTGAAGTCGGCCTTGAGCTTCTTCTCGCTGGTCCCCGTGACGGCATACAGCTCAAGCTGGTCGACGAAGCCGGCCACCACCCGAGGCATGACGTCGCGGTGGAACCTGTCGTATCGCTGCTGCGGGGTGGGCTCGCGCGCCAACGAGTCGGCGACGTTGCGCGCGCCTTCGAGTGTTGTTTGGGTGACGACTCCGGCCACCAAGGACGCCCCACCGGTGGCGACCGCCATGAGCACACCGAGTGGGCTGAAGGTCGGCGCCAGGGCCTTGGCCGCCGCGTCGGCTGCGCCCCAGCCGTCCGGGCCGGGTGGGTCAGGCATGGGCGGCAGCGGAACGATGACGGTCAGGTGCAGCTCGCCGCGTACCGACTGGACCGTTTCGTCGGCGTACCGCCCAGCCGGTGTTCCCGTGCCGGCCCACTCGGTCTGCACCCGACGAGCGGCGTCGAAGGCCCCGCCCAGCTCGGGCCGCTTGAGGTACGGGGCCAGCGACTCTCGCCAGCGGATCGCCTTCGATCCCCAACGATCGAACTCCGACATCGGCAGCGGCACGAACAGGCACTCCTGCACATCAGCGAGCTCGTTGGTGATCTTCAGGTGACGAAGGACCTCGAAGTACTGGATCGTCAAGGCGTGACAGCGGTTGTGGTTGGCAACCGCCTCGGTGGAGAAGGTGGCGCTCTCACCCTCCCCGACGGTCTGCACGACGGTCGACCGCAGCCCTCGCACGGCCGACGCCGACTGCAGCGTGCTATCCCGGAGTCGTTGCAGCGAGCTGGCCGACACGTTACGGGAGGAGTTCTGCCACGCCTCCGAGTTGCTCTCGCCGTAGCCGCCGGAGATGCCAACCAGCGCACCGAAGTTGATCCCTTCGTACGTGCCATTGGCGGCCGCGCCGCTACCGACCCCCACACCGGCCGTGGTGTTGCGTGAGCCGCCGCGCACGTTCTCCGACAGCGCGCCGGTGATGACCTCACCGAGGTCACGGTTGCGCTCCAACGAGGCGCCCAGCGATTCGGTGAAGAAGGTGCCCTCCTCCCTGGCGGCCCGCTCGCGACGGTCCCAGTCCACAACGGCGATCAGACGCTTCTGCCCAGGTGCAAGCGGCAGGCTGTAGAGCAGGTCTCCGAGCGAGTAGCCGTCGGCGTACCACACCTGCTTGAAGTGCAGGAGGTGCCCATGGGCGATGCTCGTCGCCTGGTAGAAGGTCGGATCGCTGTCCCAGTCGACGGGGTTGGCGGCCTCAAGTCCGCCGCGCACGGTCACGTCCACCGGCTGTGCGGGGCCAACGAGGCCGCGGGCCACCGTGAGGCCTTGGATCTCCGGCTGCGTGGTGCGTACGACGCTGTAGAAGTCGTACTCCTCCACCGCTCGGTTCGGCACGTTGAGCCGGGGACAGCCGCCCGCGCCGAGGTCGGCCGAGAACGTGCCGGATGGGTCCGTCAACTCCCACTGGTCAGGGGTCCGCGGGATCCCGACATCGCAGCTGCAGTTGCCTTCCTTGCAGCCGTCCTTCGCGAGAGCCTGACCAAGCAGTGCACCCAGCAGCAGCGGATTCGGCAGGGCACCCGCGACGAGGGGAATAGGGACCGGCTCAGCGACCGTGGCAATCGTCGCAGACGCCTCGGCGAAGGTCCCCTCAGGATAGGGCTCGGCGAAATAGCCACTGGCGTTGGTTCGCGTCACTACGATGGGCCGCGCCGCGGACGACTGCGACGCCTTCCCCCACACGATGACTTGCAGGTACGCGGCCGTGCACACGCCCTTGAGGTCGAAGACCCGCCCGGTCAGCCGGCGTGGACGCGGGTCCTGATCGCTGGCCGGCGAATCGAGTGAGATGGCGGTGAACTCGTGGACGGTGATCTCGACGCGGACCTCCTGCTGATCCTTGCCGCGCACCACTGCCCTGGCCTGGCCGGCCGCCGTGCCGTCGGGGGCGTAGGCGGTGAACAGCACACCGGGTGACGCGAGCAGCGGCGACAGGATCATCCGGAACGCGCCGCCAGCATCAGTGAACGCCGTGGTTCGCTCGGGAAGCGTCAGGTATTGGTGGCCTGACTTGGAGATCGGCGTACGCTCGGGCGTGCCGAGCTTGCCGGCAGAGATCTGATATGTAGCCTCGACTCGCCAGGCCGAGATCGGCTTGCCTTCCGTGGATATGACGTGACCGGTGGCGGCGAGTCCCATCCTGGTCGTCGCCTGCGGGCTCTCCTCGTCAGGGTTGCTCTCCTCGGTGCTGAGATCGCCGTCGTTCTCGCGTGGTCCGTGGCCGTTCTCCGGCAGGCGGGCCTCCCGCGCCATGGGCCGATCCGGCGGCAGTGGCCGCTGCTGGTGCTCCTCGGAAGGACGTTCGGGTGCTGTTGCAGCCACGACCTCGGGGGACTCTTCCGGATCGGCAGAGGAGGGGCTTCCGCGGCGGGCAGCGTTCTGTGCACAGGGTTCCGAGCGCCAGATGGGTCGTCTGCGCCATGGCTACTTCTGCTAGCTTCTCCCGATGATGACGAGCGCGGCGCTGGCGCGGTGGGTGGCGTCGACGCCGGTTCTGCAGGGTTTGGGGGGTGAGCCGGCGAATCATTCGCCGGCTCACCGACTCGGAACGAGAGGGTTGCGGTGTCATCGTCGTCGCGGGCCGGAACGCATTTGCCGGCACAGATCCCCGTTGCCCAGTACTCGACATGATCGTTGGGCTGCAGCGCTGGAAGGCGAGCAACGAAGTATTGCGCTGCTCCCGTCTGGTCGTTACGGAACCACTTCGCCGATACGGTCGCGATCGCTCCACCGTTGATCCGGTAGTGCACATCGACCCGGTTGCTGGCATCCAGCGGAGAAAGCCCCACCATAACGGACACCACTTCACCGGCCAGCACGAGACTTTCGGGGCCCCTCGCGTCGGAGGTGCCGTACCACAGGGAGAGTCCCTGATTCTCAAGCCGCATTCGTTTCTCCTCGACGAAGCCGGTAGCTCTTACTTCCAGCTATCGAGGATCAGGTCCGCGCTGCCGGCTTCTCGAACTTCAGCAGGAATCGACTCGTGGGGTCCTTGTCGCGCAGCGCGAAGCGTTCGAACACCCGGAACCGGTACAACCCTTCGCTGTCTTCCTGAAGGAAGGCCATTGTGGCATCCCGGCCGACCACCAGATCGATGCTGTTGCCCCCCAGGACAACATGACGCCCAGGAGGTCCGGTATCTCAGGCAGAGTGCCGGTACCATAGAACCGGCCATCGACTAGGGATTCGATCCGGTCTGCGGGCATGATCAGGGTGGTTTTAAGGGGAGCCCTCGTGTCAGCGTTCGGTCCAGGCGGGAGTATCAGCGCGTAGGGCCCGTAGTGCCCTAGACCTTGCAGGCCTGCATACGCCCGTTCGACCACGCCGAACGTCTCCTCTCCGTACCTTTCCTCCTTAGCATTCGTGTACTTAACATCCAAGATGTGCTCTTTACCATCAGCCGGTAAGGATCTACGGTTCGCAAGCCCGACTGGACCAGGGCCGGCACGCGTGTGGATCCTTCCCTCGGTGAACAGCGGATTGTGCTTGAGAACGTCATTGCCCTGGTTAATGAGAAGGTCCTCTCCTTGCGCTAGCAGGTTGGCCGCACGGGTGGCCAACGTGACTGCGGTGGAAAGCGTCGCTTCACGCTCAACTTGCTGCTGGGTCAACGAAAACTCCACCCAGATCTCGATGATCTCGGTCACCGCGGCCTCGTTAACCTGAAGCATCCCTTTATTCGCAGCCACCGGAATTTCGGTGCTCACTCTTACCGTGTCAGCCGGGACGGTGAGAGCATCCGCCGCCGTCGGAACCACGGGTATGAAACGCCGCGCGATAAGGGTGCGCTTCATCTCTTCGTGCACCGCCGCGTCGAGACGATCCCAAATGTCCTGAGGCCAGGGCAGCTTGTCCCGTCCGAGATTACCGTTGTTTGCCACTTCGAGACCTCCCCAGTCCCGTGCCATGAATAGTCACTCACCTAGGAGTCACCTAGCTACTTCCCCCGGATTAACGGGGAGGGGTGAGGCGGCCGGGTAGGGTGGCGGCCGGTGGTATGGGCCGGTGGGGTCCGTCTGGGTCTTGTCAGGTGGTCTGGATGGCGAGGGTGTCGAGGTTGTAGGCCAGGACCGCCCAGCCGGTCCAGATCCGCTGGCCCTGGTCGCCTCGCAGGCGGCTGCGCCGCAGCCCATACCCGCGTTTGAGGTGGCTGATGCGGCCCTCGCAGCCGGTGCGGTAGCGGGCCAGGCGCCTGCGGGTGCGGCGGGAGCCCGGCTCGGCCCGACCGGAGATGAAGATCCTGGAGGGTGCGAGCCCAGCCAGGGTCTGGGTGGTCGGCCCGGGCACAAACCCGCCGTCGAGGGCGACCTCGCGCGGTCGAAGGCCGAGCCGGTCCAGCTCGGCCGCGGTCTGGGGAAGCAGGCGGTTCTCGCCGGGGTTGCCAGGCGCACTGGCCGCCGGCAGGACATAGCCGCGGGCGCCGCGGCGGGTGTTGGCGGTGACCTCGGCCAGCTGGGCGACATAGCCGAACTCGTTGGGCTTGCCCAGCTTGCCCTTGCGGATCGGGCGGGCATCGGGGTCGGCCAAGGACACCAGCCGGTCGGTGATCGCTTCGCCCCGCGACCGCTGCTGGATCTGGGGGGCGACGCGCTGGCAGTGGTCGGCCAGCTCCTCCAGCCGCCGCGCGGCACGAAGCTTGGCCTGGGCGCCGCGTCCACGCGCCGAAGCGCGAGCTTGGGTGGCCAGCATGCGGGCCTCACCGATCGACCGGGTCAGGATCCGTCCCGCCTGCGCGTTCAGCTCCATCACCTCATCGCGCCGCTGACCAGTGCGCCGGGCCAACGTCCGTGAGATCGCCCGCACCGTCCTGCCGAGCTGCCGGGAGCGATCCACCACCCGCCTGGTCTGGCCAGGCAACCGACCGGCGAGCTTGCGGCCCTCGCGCGCCAGCGCCCGGGCGCCCTGCCAGGCCAACCCCGCGTCGGTCGGATACTGGATGTCGGCCTCGATCACAGTGGCGTCGATCCGCACCGCCCGGGCCACAAAGCGGGTCTCCCGCCGGGCCTTGCCGATCACCACCCGAGTCAGCTCGTTGACCGTCTCGGGGCCAAGGCGGCGGACCAGCTTGCGCACCGTCGACTCATCCGGCACCCGCGCAGTCAGCGGCAGCAGACAGAACCGGCGCAGGTGCAGCGAGTCCGACACCTCCCGCACCAGCGTCTCGTACCCCCAGCCGGTCCGCTGCTTGACCACCATCAGCCGCACGAAGCTGCCCATCGGGATCGTCGGCCGGCCATGCCCACGAGCGGCGCGTTCCCAGGCCTGCTCGATCGGCGCCAACAGCCGCGGATCGGCCAGCAGCCGGTCCAGCACGGCCAGCTCCGCCGGTAACTCGCGGACCTCCACCGGCAGCAACTCGTCGAACAACGACTCGACCTGCTCACCCGCCAACCGCAGCATCCACGCCTCCCGCCACCCAGTCCGACGGCCTGATTCTCCCTCTGACCAGGGACGACAGGCCCCCTCAGCCGCGACTATTTCCGGGGGAAGTAACTAACACCCGCCCCGGTTCGACGTCGCCGCCGACGCCCACGGTATCTGCAGTCACGCCGGGGTGGTGCTGCTGGCCGAGCTGGCCGACCGGCTCGGCCTCACCGATGAGCTTGGCCGCCGCGCCAACC
>JBKPBV010000118.1:0-11864 GCA_046727055.1 Actinomycetota bacterium
CGATGGCTCACCTACCTCGATCTCGATATCGACGTCATCGAACCAACCTCACTCACAGAACGTCTGCATGCACTCGGCCGCTGGCTACTCGACCGAAACTAGGACGCGTCGCCGCTTGCTGGGAGCGTCGCCACTGCCGCTGGAGCTCACGACGGTACGGTCGGCACATGACCAAGTACTACGCGACCTCAGAGAAGGTCCGGATTGGAGCCGGCACAGCACTCAAGTTTGGTTTCTTCGCAGCCTTCGGGGTCTTCTTGTTCTACCTGATCTTGTCCGTGGTCCTCGGCTTTGTCGCAGTCCTTCTGGCCGCCTCCGGCGCGTTCAACATCGACAATCTCTTGCCGCTCTGAACAGACCGCCCCTTTTTTTTGGGTGAGCTGCTCGCGCATCGCGCATGGAGCCCGCCTACTTCGTCGTCGTTCGCAGACGATGAAACGTGTCTGCTCACTCCTCCTCAGCACGGCGGCGCGCGATTTTCCGTGTTTGATGGCTCGCTCCGCTCGCTGCGTTTCACGCTTGGCAGCCGCTTAGTTCGTCGTCGCTCGCGGACGAAGAGCATTTCCGCTCGCTCCTCCTCACCACAGCGGCGCGCGAAACGAAGGCTCGCAGCTCAGTTGGTGAGCTGCTCGCGCATCGCACAGCTCAAAGAGCTAGCGACGCCTTGACCGCATCCGCAAGACGATGCGCGACGCCGTTGGCCGCCTCATAACTCTCGGCCTCCACCATCACTCGGACCAGGGACTCCGTACCAGAGGGCCGCAACAGCACCCGGCCTGAATCGCCCAGCTCAGCTTGGGCCTGGACCACGGCCGCCGAAAGCTGCGGATCGGTCGCCGCACGGCTTTTGTCGACATCGGGCACATTGATCAGCACCTGAGGCAGCCTGGTCATCACCGAGGCCAGTTGGGCGAGGGACTGGCCTGAGGTCGCCATCCGGTTCATCAGGTGCAAGGCAGTAAGTGTGCCGTCACCAGTGGTGGCATGCTCCGACATCACGATGTGGCCTGACTGCTCCCCGCCCAGGATGAAACCGCCTGCCTTCATGGCCTCCAGTACGTACCGGTCGCCGACCTTGGTCTGCTGGACCGTAATCCCGACGCTGCGCATCGCGTTGAGGAACCCCAGGTTGCTCATCACCGTTGCCACGACGGTGTCGTTCTTGAGCCGGCCCTGCTCCCGGAGGGCTAGAGCTAAGATCGCCAGAATCTGATCGCCATCGACGATTCGGCCGAATGTGTCGACCGCCATGCAACGATCGGCATCTCCATCAAGGGCGATGCCGATGTGCGCATGATGTTCCAGCACCGCTGATCGCAGCGAGTCCATGTGCGTGGAGCCGCAATTGTCGTTGATGTTGATGCCGTCCGGCTGTGCATGGATGCGGTGGACTTCAGCCCCCTGGGCCTCAAAGGCCGCCGGTGCCACTTGAAAAGCGGCCCCGTTGGCGCAATCGACGACCACTTTGATGCCCTCGAGGCTGACCAGGCTCTCCAGGCTGTTGACCAGGTGTGCCACATAGGTCTCGACGAGAGACCCATCGACCGTCACCCGGCCGACGGCCGCGCCGGTGGGCCGCGCCCATACCTCATTAAGGCGAGATTCGATGGCGTCCTCGACCGCGTCGTCGAGCTTGTAGCCGCCGCGCGCAAAGAACTTGATGCCGTTGTCGGGCATCGGGTTGTGGCTGGCCGACAGCATCACACCGAGATCGGCGTCGCAGGCCTCGGTAAGGAACGCAATACCAGGCGTTGGCAGCACACCAAGCCGTACCACGTTGACACCGGCACTGGCCAAGCCGGCCACAACGGCTGCTTCCAGAAACTCACCGGAGGCGCGTGGATCGCGGCCGACCAGAGCGAAGGGTGGGTCGCCGCGGAACTGCCCACCTTCTGCCAGCACGTGGGCCGTCGCAACGGAAAGGCTCAGCGCTAGTTCCGCGGTGAGTGCCTCATTGGCCTTGCCGCGGACCCCGTCGGTTCCGAAGAGTCGCCCCACTGATCTCTACCCGCGCGCCTACCTCTTGCTGTACTGGGGGGCTTTCCGGGCCTTCTTCAGACCCGCCTTCTTACGTTCCTTGATCCGTGCGTCACGGGTCAGCAGGCCGGCCTTCTTGAGTGCGGCACGGCTGGCTTCCGCATCGACGGCGTTGAGAGCGCGCGCGATACCAAGGCGCAGGGCGCCAGCCTGGCCAGTCACACCACCCCCGTGAATTCGGGCAATGACGTCGTAAGAACCGCTTACCGCGGCCGCGGCGAAAGGCTCGGAAACCAGCTGCTGGTGCACCTTGTTTGGGAAGTAGTCGTCGAGAGTGCGGCCGTTGATCATCCAGTGCCCGCTGCCCGGAACGATACGGACCCGGGCGACTGCTTCCTTCCTCCGACCGGTTGCCGCGCCCGGCGCCACGACCGCCGGACGCCCGGCGGGGCCGTGCGAGACCTGCGGCGTCGCCTCCGAACGGTAGGCAATCTCGCGGTCCTCCTCGAGGAACGGTGTGATCACGTCCTCATCGACCGTCTCGGTGGCGATGTCAGTCACTGCAATGCTTTCCTTACTTACCTGCGTTGGGGCGGATGCGAGGCTACTGGGCGATCTTGGTCATCTGGTAGGGCTTCGGCTGCTGAGCGGTGTGGGGGTGCTCAGGCCCGGCGTACACCTTGAGCTTCCTGATCAGCCTGCGGCTGAGCTTGTTCTTCGGGAGCATGCCCCAGACGGCGAGCTCGACGGCCCTGCGCGGATCACGGTCGAGTAGCTCGCCATACGGCACCGACTTCAGACTGCCCGGCCGGCCGGAGTGCCGACGGGCAAGCTTGTCGGTCCGCTTATTACCGGTGAGCGCGATCTTCGACGCGTTCACGACCACGACGAAGTCGCCGCCATCCACGTGCGGCGCGTACGTCGGCTTGTGCTTGCCGCGTAACAGCGATGCGGCGGTCACCGCGAGCCTGCCCAGCACAACGTCATTGGCATCGATGACATGCCAAGACCTCGTGATGTCGCCAGGTTTGGGGGTGTAGGTGGGCATGACCGGCTTCCGTTTGTACGCTCGCGAGCTGTCTTAGTGTGTGAACGAACCTTGTCGCATCCAACACCGAATCCGGGCGCGCCTAAATTACACGCGTGGACGCAACAGCCGACAAGGTTACCTTCGCAGGCTACCGCGGGTCAAAGTCGCAATGGGCGTACTCGACCTGCTAGGGGCGCGCAACATCCGAACGCTGCGACGCTTCCGAAGCCGCCTGCTCGAGTTGCAGACGATACTTCGCCCACTCCTCCGGGGTCTGATCGGGGAGGTTCCCGTCATTGTCACCCGCCGCGCCGTCGATTAGCTCGCGGATGATGTCGGCATGCCCCGCATGCCGAGCGATCTCTACGGTGACATGCACCATGATCTGTTGCAGAGTGACCTGCTGCCGCTCAGGAGGCCACCACGGAACTCGGCCTGGCGACTCGAGCTCGAGTGCCTCAATGGTGGCGTCTGTGTGGACTGCTGCCTGCTGGTACAGCGCAAGGATGTCCTTGCGGGACTCCTCAGCAGTTGCCCACATATCAGCGTTGAACTCAGCACCATCGTCGAGCCATGGCAGCGGCACGTTGGACGGCCGATCGAACACCTCGCCGAAGTAGCCCAGTTCGACGCTCGCCACATGCTTGACAAGCCCGAGCAGATTTGTCCCGGTCGGCGTCATCGGCCACCGCACGTCACGCTCGCCGATGCCGTCCAACTTCGCTAGCAGCGCCCTGCGTTGCTTGTCCAGATACCGGTGAACAATCCGCTTCGAGTCCATCCGGCGAACTTAGTGCTGGGCCTGGCCAGCTCTTGTTCCGACCCACCCGTTGCCAGTGGCCCAAATCATATGGCACCCGACTATTCAGGCATGGCCGCCGCGCGTAGGTTGTGCGCATGACCGACACGCCCACGGTTGATCCCCCGAAGGATTCCCTGAGCATTCGCGACAATCGCACGGGCCGTGAGTATGAGATCGCAATCACCGATGGGACCATACGGGCTGCCGATCTCAGGCAGATCGCAGGCGATAGCGAACCGGGACTGGCGACCTACGACCCGGGTTTCGTCAACACTGCCTCCTGCCGCAGCGCGATCACCTTCATTGACGGTGACGTCGGCATCCTCGAGTACCGCGGCTACCCGATCGAGCAGCTTGCCGAGCACTCGACCTTCCTGGAAGTCGCCTATCTCCTCCTGAACGGCGAGCTGCCGACCCAGGCCCAGCTTGATGAGTGGGTGCACAGCATCACCTACCACACGTTCATCCATGAGAATCTCAAGCAATTCATCGAAGGTTTCCGTTACGACGCACATCCCATGGGGATGCTGATGGCCACAGTCAGCGCGTTATCAACCTTCTATCCAGCGGCGAGCAAGATCGGCGATCCAGAGAACCGCCTGCTGCAGATCACTCGGTTGATCGCCAAGATGCCCACTCTGGGCGCATTCGCCTATCGCCATCAGCAGGGCAAGCCCTACGTCTATCCAGACAACTCTTTGTCCTACACCGCCAACTTCTTGGCCATGTTGTTCAAGATGAGCGAACCAACCTACGTCGCCGATGAGCGTTTGGTGCATGCGCTGGAGGTGCTGTTCATCCTGCACGCCGATCATGAGCAGAACTGCTCTACCAACGCGGTACGTTCGGTCGGCTCGTCCCAAGTCGATCCCTACTCTGCCGTGGCCGCGGGTGTTGCTGCACTCTACGGACCGCTCCACGGTGGGGCCAACGAAGCTGTGCTCGCCATGTTGAAGCGCATCGGCAGCACCGACAACATCAGTGACTTCATTGGCGGGGTCAAGGAAGGCAAGGAAAGGCTCATGGGCTTCGGCCATCGGGTCTACAAGAACTATGACCCGCGCGCCAAGATCATCAAGAAGGCCTGCGACGACGTCTTCGAGGTGACCGGGGTCAACCCACTGCTCAAGATCGCCCAGGAGCTGGAGAAGATCGCGTTAGAGGACGAGTACTTCGTCAAGCGCAAGCTGTATCCCAATGTCGACTTCTACTCGGGGCTGATCTATGAGGCACTGCAGTTCCCTCCGGAGATGTTCACGGTCTTGTTTGCCATCGGCCGTGCCCCGGGTTGGCTCGCCCAATGGTCGGAATTGGTGCAGGACAAGGAACAGAAGATCGCGCGGCCAAGGCAGATCTACACAGGCATGCGGAACCGGAGCTTCGTCCCCATGAGCGAGCGGTAATTACGGCTTTAGGGCAGCCGCCAGCTGCGGACATGCTCCCAACGCATGTCCCGCCACCAGCTGCCGGTCCAGGTCTGGTGAGCAAAGCGATATAGCGTCACAGTGTCGGCGGCGAACGACGCCGGCGGGATGATGCCCAGGCCGTTCACAAAGTCCTCAACTTCCTCGCGTAGGTCCGCGCGGATCCGTAGCTCGTGTGAGACCAGCGAGATGTGGGGCATCCAGCGATCTGGCTCGTACAGGTCCGGAGGCAGGCTGCCGCTTGGACCGAGCAGCGGTCGGACCACCGAATCGACAGCTCCGGCGACATCACTGAGCGACCGGTTGGGCGCTCCGTTGAGCGACGATACGTCGTAGGCGATCGCGGCATCCGCGAGCCGTCGTATTCCCAGGTTTTGCACGGGAAATGCGGGTCTTCGCCGCAGCACGAAACCAATGAGTTGGATCAATTCGGCTAGTGGAACCACGACCGGCAGGCTGCCGGCCAGCGTGACGTGAGGAGGAAACGCGCCCGCCGATATCAGGCCGTATTGCGCTCGCAGCTGGCTGGTGATCTGAGTTACAGCCGCACACGTCTTGGGGTCCGGCCTTAGAAACACCCCAAAGCGGAACTGGTTTTCCACCAGTGTTGTCCTCTCTCATTCCGCAAGACGCGATCGGCCAGCAGACTTCCGCATCCGTTGACCCACCGTAACCAAGCCGCGACACGGCAGCAACGAAACCCGCCGGTGCTTCAGGCAGCAGAAAGTGATCATGAGCGGGATATCCCAGCGCGACTTGCTCACCGCGACCGTTCGACCCGCGCCTCGTCCCAGACCGGCTCAGCCGACTCATATACGCTGACATCGCCCCCGAAGATCAGGTACCTGTCGAAACTCCGAGCGAACCACCGGTCGTGGGTGACCGCGATCACCGTGCCCTCGTAGGAATCGAGTCCTTGCTCCAGCGCCTCGGCGGATTCCAGATCGAGATTGTCGGTCGGTTCGTCAAGGACCAACAGCGTCGCACCGCTCAGCTCCAACAGCAGGATCTGGAAGCGCGCCTGCTGCCCTCCTGATAACGACTCGAATCTCTGCTCGGCGGCCTTGGCCAGCTCGTAACGATCCAGCTTGCGAGAGGCCTCTTCACGGCCCATGCCGGAGCGGTGATCATCACCGCGATGCAAGATCTCCAGCAGGGTGCGACCGAGCAACTCGGGATGATGGTGGGTCTGGGCGAACCAGCCGGGCCGTACCCGCGCGCCCAGTTTCGCCTTTCCGCTATGGGGAACTGGGCCGATTTCAAGATCGCTGACCGGCAGATGCTCACGATCAGGATTGGAGCCGCCGCGAGCCAGCAGGCGGAGAAAATAGGACTTGCCGGAGCCGTTCGACCCCAGGATCGCAACCCGGTCGCCGAACCAGATCTCGGCAGCGAACGGCTTCATGAGCCCGGTCAGCTCGAGATTCTCGATCATGACTGCGCGCTTGCCGGTACGCCCTCCGCTCAGTCGCATGGACACCCGTTGCTCCAACGGCACGGCCTGCGGCGGCCCGGCTTCCTCGAACTTGGCCAGCCGAGTCTGAGCCGCCTGGTAACGCGAGGCCATGCCGGAGTTGTACGCGGCCTTGGCCTTGTACATCAGCATCAGCTCGCGAAGCTTCCGCTGTTGTTCGTCCCAGCGCCGCCGCAGCTCGTCAAGGCGGGCCAAACGGTCCCGCCGGGCGGTCGCCAGCGTCGCGAAGCCGGATCCATGGATCCACACAGTGTTGCCTGTCGCGCCCAACTCAAGCACAGCGATTGTCTTTGCGGTCTGAGCCAACAGCTCGCGATCATGACTGACCAGCAGCACCGATTTCTGCGTGCTCTGGAGCTGGTTCTCCAGCCAGCGTTTGCCTGGCACGTCCAAGAAATTGTCGGGTTCGTCAAGCAGCAGCACCTCGTCCGGACCACGAAGCAAAGCCTCGATGGCAAGCCGCTTTTGTTCACCTCCGGACAGCGTGCTGATCTCGCGCCACTTGGCCTTCTCGTAACTGATACCAAGAGCCTCGGTACAACAGGCGTCGAAGATCACCTCGGCGTCGTACCCACCTGCATCGGCGTAGTCTGCTAGCGACTGCGCGTAGCGCAGCTGGGTCCGTTCACTGTCATCCTCCATCAACTGCAACTCCAGCCGGTCGAGCTCGCCGACTGCCCGGCGCAGTGCAGGAGCTGAGAGGGAGAACAACAAGTCGCGTACGGTCGAGGAGTCTCTAATGCTGCCGATGAATTGACGCATCACGCCCAAACCGCCGCTGCGGGACACCGATCCAGCGGTGGGCGCCAGATCACCGGCGATGATCTTGAGCAGGGTGGTCTTGCCGGAGCCGTTGGGACCGACCAGGGCCACAGTGGAACCCTCACCGACGCGGAAGGACACCTCGTCGAGCAGTGCTCGCCCGTCGGGCAGGTAATAGCTCACGCCTGCGAGATCGACATGTCCCATGGTCGGCCATGCTAGGCGCGACCTCCTCGGGAAGCGATTTCATATCGCGCGGCTGGCCCGCCAGAAAGCCACGTGCACGTGCGTTCCTCACGCGTTGCACACGTTGCAACGCGTGCATCGCAGCAGGGAGGAACGTGCACGTGCGTTTCCTGTGGAGTTGGTCTGAGTAGGACTCGGGCCGTGCGAGTCAGGTCAGGCGGCGAGCAGCATGGCGAGCGCGGCCGTGTCGGCATTCACCTGCGGGTCAATACCAACCTTGCTGATCAGCTGTGTCACCGTACCTTCGACGTCCGCCTCGACCCAGGCGGCGCGGTGATCGAGTCCGAGGTACGGCAGGCCCGGCAGGAAGACGCAGCCCGACGCCACGTTGTACTCCGGCACGCTGGCAAGCGTGCTCGACGGCGGATGCAGCACGATCAATCCCGGTGGCTGATAACCCGCGAAGTGGCCAGGACGAAGGGGATGGTCACCCAGCAGCTGCCCCTCGGCCACCACGAGTCCAACCGCTCCAGGGTGCGGCTCCTCGGGCAGCTCCTCGCGTACGCGGAAGACGGTACTGGTCGGTAGCAGGCCGGGAACGGCGGCCATCTGCACCGCAAGGACCAAGAATCTGGCCCATTCGACGGTGTCATTGGGCCAACGCCCTAACAGCATGAATCCATAGAGCGATCCGTCGGCCTGCAGCGGGGCAACCTCGATCGACGATGGATGAAAGCCATCCATGATGACCTCCCAACTCACTGCTTACTGCAGCGCCTCAGGTGGTACGTCGTTGATCACCGGGCCGAACTTGGCTCAATCGTCCCTACGCAGCAGTTAGCAGACAAGGGGGTGAGAGTGCTAACAAAGCTGCGAGCGTCGGGAATCGCGCGCCGCCCAAGTATCAGCTGGGGCCGCCGGATCGCGCGCCGCCGTGCTGCGGAGGAGCGAGCCGACATGCTTTTCGTCGGGGAGCGACGACAAAGTAGGCGGCTTCCCGGCGCGATCCGCGCGGAGCGAGCGAAGCGAGCGGAGCAATCAAACACGACCTCAGGGTTCTCACAGTGAGTGGTGGCAACAATGGGCACATGCGGATTTTCGACTCCAAACCGGCACTCCGCCGGCTAGCGCCCCTGGTCATCGTGCTCGTTGTCGCGGGAAGTGGCCTGGTCGCCGCGACCGCGACTGCCGAACCGAAGCTGCCGACCCGGACGCCGCAAGAATTGCTGGTTGACCTCCAGCAGGCCAGAACCGACGGGCTATCCGGCACCATCATAGAACGCGCCGATCTTGGCATTCCGGCTATTCCGACCTCGGATGGTCAAGACGATCCCGAACTGACCTCCCTGGTTTCGGGTACCCACACCCTCCGAGTGCGATATGCAGCACCGGACAAGGCCCGTCTGGCGATTCTCGGCACATACAGCGAGTACGACATCATCAGAAACGGCCGAGACGTCTGGACCTGGTCGAGCAGTGACAACGCCGCAACGCACCGCACCCTGGCATCGGATCAGCCTGGCGCCGGTGAGCCGGGCAGTACACCGACGGCAACGCCCAGTACGCCGGAAGAGGCGGCGAACAGGGTGCTCAAGGCACTCGAACCGACCACGACGGTGACCAGCGACAGTTCGGTCGAGGTCGCAGGGCGCCCAGCATATGAGCTCGTGCTCGATCCCAACGATTCCAACACCTTGATCAGTGAGGTGCGCGTGGCGATCGATGGCGAGACCAAGCTGCCGTTACGTGTCCAGGTGTTCGGGATCGACTCCAAGATCGTGTTCGAGGTTGCATATACGTCGGTGGACTTCACCCGACCCGATGATGCCGAGTTCGTGTTCAATCCGCCGCCGGGGGCCAAGGTAACCGAGATCCAACCCAGCGACGCGACTCCGAACGCGCAAGATCGCCAGCGAGCGGAGGACGCTAAGAAGGCCACAACCGTCGTCGGGACCGGCTGGACTGCGGTGGCTGTGACCAAAGTTGGCGAGCTTTCCACCAGCGAGGCTGATCAACGCCTCAAGGCGTTCCTCAACAGGTTGCAGCCGGTGCAGGGCGCCTGGGGCTCCGGGCGGCTGCTCGCCGGTACCGCATTCTCGGCGGTGTGGACCGATGATGGCCGGGTTGCTGTGGGCGCGGTCCGCCCCGAGCTGCTCCACCAGGCGCTCGAAAGGTGAAATCGGCGTCCGCCGCCACGCCGCCCGTCGTCACCAGTGGGCTGACCAAACGATTCCGGCGCCAAGCTGCCGTCGATCACATAGATCTCGAGGTCCCAGACGGTGCGGTCTACGGCTTCTTGGGCCCAAACGGCTCGGGCAAGACCACCACAATCCGCATGCTCCTCGGCCTCATCTCCGCGACGGATGGCGAGATTTCGCTGCTGGGTTCGCCAATGCCGTCCGCCGCGCGTACCGTGCTGCGACGCGTCGGCTCTTTGGTGGAGGGCCCGGCTTTCCATCCTTACCTATCCGGACGTGCCAATCTGGCCAGGCTTGATGCGGCAGATCGCTACAGCGACCCGCGTACGTCCCGGTTGCGGATCGACGCCGCGCTCGACCGGGTTGGGTTATTGGCCGCCGCCAGGAAACACTATCGGGCGTACTCGCTCGGTATGCGCCAGCGATTGGCGATTGCGACGTCATTGCTGATGCCGCGTGACCTGCTGGTGCTGGATGAACCCACCAATGGACTCGACCCGCAAGGCACTCGCGAGGTCCGGCACCTGATCGTCGCGCTGGCGCGCGAGGGAGCCACAGTGCTGATCTCAAGTCATCTGCTGCCCGAGGTTGAGCAGATCTGCAGCCACGTCGGGGTGATGCATGAGGGCCGGCTGGTTGCGCAGGGCCCGTTGACCGAGCTACGCGCCAGTACGGTGCAGAAGGTGCGCGTCGACACCGATCGGCCCGGGGACGCGGCACGGGTATTGGCCGAGCTGGGCCTTAGCGAGATCGCCAACTCATCCGGCTTTGTGACCGCGACGCTGGGCGATGTTGCGGTCGAGAAGATCGTGCCGAACTTGGTGAATGCTTGCGTTTCGGTGCTCGGCTTCGCCGTGCTGCAGCCAAGTCTTGAAGACGTCTTCGTGTCCTTGACAGGCGAGGGATTCGATGTCAGCGGCTGAGCTCCTGGTCATCGGGAATCCGCCGCGCGCTCGGGTGTCGACCAGATTCCTTCGGTCCGAACTCAAGCTCATCTTTGGTCGCCGGCGTAACATCGCAGGGCTCGGAGTGCTCGCCGTATTTCCGGTGATCTTGGCCGTTTCGGTACGCGTTTCGCCCGGGCAGGGGGGTCCAAACTTCATCGGCGCGGTTACCGGGAACGGGCTATTTGTGGCGTTCGCGGCCCTCGCGCTGGGGCTGCCGTTGTTCTTGCCATTGGCGGTTAGTGCCATCTCCGGTGACTCGGTCGCTGGCGAGGCCAACCTCGGCACGTTGCGTTATCTTCTGGCGGTCCCGGCTGGCCGCACGCGAATCTTGGTGATCAAGTACACCGCGGTCGTGATCTTCGCTCTGGTAGCGACTCTGATTGTGGCGGTCGTCGGGGCGATCATGGGGCTAGCGCTCTTCGGCGGCGGCGACATGATCTTGCTGTCCGGCACCCAGACCTCACTGGCCGATGGCGTGTGGCGGCTGGTTTTGAGCTCGCTCTACCTCGCGGTCCAATTCTCAGCACTAGGTGCGATCGGCTTGTTCATCTCGACCCTGACTGAGCAGCCGATCGGGGCCACCATCGCGATCGTGCTGGTGGATGTGCTGATGTTCATCCTCGACTCGATCCCCCAATTGGACTGGCTGCACCCGTGGCTGCTGACGCATTGGTGGCCTGCGTTCGGTGATCTGCTTCGCGACCCGATCGCTACCGAGTCGATCCAACGCGGACTGATTACAGCTCTGGTGTACGTCGGCGTCTCCTGGCTCGCCGCCTGGGCGAGGCTGTCAAGCAAGGACATCTCCAGCTAGCCCCACTGTGTGTCGGAACCCACGTTCACAGAGAGTATGTGAGGGGGCCGCCCTTGTTGGGTGATCTTGGCCGTTTCGGTACGCGTTTCGCCCGGGCAGGGGGGTCCAAACTTCATCGGCGCGGTTACCGGGAACGGGCTTTTTGTGGCGTTCGCGGCACTGGCGCTGGAACTGCCGTTGTTCTTGCCTTTGGCGGTTAGTGCCATTTCCGGTGATTCGGTCGCTGGCGAGGCCAACCTCGGCACGTTGC
>JBKPBV010000119.1:0-22010 GCA_046727055.1 Actinomycetota bacterium
GCCAGATCCCGGTCGGCGCCCTCCTTGACCGAGACAAGCGCGCGCCCAGTGCTTTCGGAGAACAGCCGCACGAATGGATCAGCGTCGGCTGGTAGTTCGATGCGCGCACCGAGCCCATGTCGCAGGGCCGACTCGACCACAGCCTGCGAGAGCCCACCGTCGGCAAGATCATGGGCGCTGGCGAGGAGGCCGCGCCGGCTTGCTCTGATGAGCACCTCAGCAAGGGCCTTCTCCTGAGCAAGATCAACTGCCGGTGGCTTGCCGCCAAGATGACCATGGACGACGTCTGCCCAGGCGGAACCAGCCAACTCGTCGCGGGTCTCGCCGAGCAGGTAGATCACCTGCCCGGCCGCCTGGAACTCGCCAGGGCTGCGGCGTGTCACATCGTCGATCACACCAAGTACGCCGACCACCGGCGTTGGCAAGATCGGCGTACTCCCAGTTTGGTTGTAGAAGCTCACGTTCCCGCCGGTCACTGGCGTTCCCAGGATGCGGCAGCCGTCCACGAGCCCGCGTACGGCCTCGCTGAACTGCCACATGATCGCAGGATCCTCAGGCGAGCCGAAATTGAGGCAGTCGGTGATCGCTAGCGGCTCCGCCCCGGTCGTCGCAACATTGCGGTACGCCTCCGCCAATGCCAGTTGCGCGCCCGCGTACGGATCCAGCAGTGCAAAGCGCCCGTTGCAGTCGGTGGCGAGGGCGACGCCGAGTCCTGACTCCTCGTCGATGCGCAGCATGCCAGCGTCGTCGGGCTGCGCGAGCACTGAGTTTCCGCGGACGTAACGGTCGTACTGGCCAGTGATCCACGACTTGTCGCAGAGATTCGGCGAGCCGACCATGCGAAGCAGAGTCTCGCCGAGCTCAACGCCGCTGGTTGGTCGGGGCAAGTGATCAACTCCGTTGGCCTGGACCTGATCTTGCCAATTCGGTCGCTCGTAGGGGCGCTCGTAGACCGGCCCTTCATGCGCCACCGTACGCGGCGGCACGTCAACCACCGTCTCGCCGTGCCAGTCGACCACTAGGCGGTCCCCCGTGGTCACCTCGCCGATCACCGTCGCCAGCACATCCCACTTCCGACAGATCGCCATGAACGCAGCCACATGATCAGGCTCGACGATCGCCATCATGCGTTCCTGGGATTCGCTCATCAAGATCTCTTCCGGGCTGAGCGTGGGGTCGCGCAGCGGCACCAGATCAAGATCAACATGCATACCGCCGTCGCCGGCACTGGCCAGCTCGGAGGTGGCGCATGACAGGCCGGCGCCGCCGAGATCCTGAATGCCGGTGATCAGCCCCGCCGCGAAGATCTCCAACGTGCACTCGATGAGCAGCTTCTCCATGAACGGATCGCCGACCTGGACGCTTGGCCGCTTGGTGGCGTGGGTGTCATCGAATGTTTCCGACGCGAGCACGCTGACCCCGCCGATGCCGTCTGCCCCGGTTGAGGCGCCGTACAAGATCACCTTGTTGCCGGCGCCGGTGGCCCTGGCGAGGTGCAGGTCTTCGTGGCGGAGCACCCCGACGCACAGCGCGTTGACCAGCGGGTTGCCCAGGTAGGTGCGGTCGAAGGCAACCTCGCCGCCGACGTTGGGCAGCCCTAGACAGTTGCCGTATCCGCCGATGCCGGCGACAACGCCCGGCAGCACTCGCGCGGTGTCAGGCTCGTGCAGCGGCCCGAAGCGCAGCGAGTCCATGACCCCGATCGGGCGTGCCCCCATCGCCAAAATGTCGCGGACGATGCCGCCAATGCCGGTCGCCGCGCCCTGGTAGGGCTCGACGTAACTGGGATGGTTATGCGATTCGATCTTGAAAGTGACTGCGTAGCCCTGACCGATGTCGACGACGCCGGCATTCTCCCCGATGCCCGCGAGCAAACGGCCAATTGGGGTCTCTGGCGGCTGCTCGGTGAACCGGCGCAGATGCACTTTGGAGGACTTGTACGAGCAATGCTCGGACCACATGACGGAGTACATCGCGAGCTCCGATGAGGTCGGCCGGCGCCCCAGGATCTCCTTGATCCGGGCGTACTCGCCGTCCTTTAGTCCCAGCTCGGCCCAGGGCTGCGGCTGATCCGGGGTTCGCGTCGCGGTGCCGACTGTGTCTGCCACGGCCGCAACGCTACCGGCGCACGGCCAGTTCTTGGCGGATGTAGATGCGCACCCCTTCCGAGGCAGCCGGCTGCCAATCAACGACGCACCACGGCACTGTCCGGCCGCGGTGCAGGAGAACCCAGCCGATCCCCTCCTGGTCTATGAGATGGCAGAACGCGCCGTCATCGGTCTCGGCAGTCCGCGCCGCGGTGATCCGCCGCCGCCACTCCGCTAGATCGGGCGGCGCATAAGGGTGCGATTTCCTATCGACGTACACAGCGGCTGGAGAATTCAGTCGCACATTCTCCAGCTCCAGCGGGATCAAGCCCACACCGGCGGGCCGCGCGGCACGGACAGCACGCACGGCCGGCTCCGATGCAGGGTTTGCCGCATGGACCGTCAGATAGGTGCCGACGCCCAGGCATACGAGCGACATGCACGCAGCGACCGGCACAAGTACTGCTCTGACGTGCTGAAGGCGCTCAGAAGTCAGGCGGAGCAACCACACAATGCAAGTCAGTGTGGCGATCGGAACCAGAAACACCGTGATCCGCCACGGAAACATCATCGCCAGCGCAACATTTCGGGTGACTTCCACTGTCAGCGCTGTTACGGCAGCAACCGTCAGGCAGGCGCTGATCACAATCGCAGCCCACCAGGTACGCGTCAACCACACCGTCAACCCGGCCCCAGCGAGCACGATGACCGCGAGAAACCCATCGTGCGGATCCCAATGGCTCACGAGCGTGTGATGCGGGATCCTTTCGAACGCTAAGTAGCGTTGCGGCTCACCAACGTCATGGGTGAGCGAGCCGCGCGCGACAGGATTCGTCGCGAGCACAACAGCGACCGCAGCAGCACCTGCACCGGCATACCAGCCAAACCGGCGAATCGTCCGCGAAGTGACAAGATCGGCGACTGCGAAGCCGAGCAGGGCTAAAGCGAGCGGCGCCAGATACGTCGGATGGAGCGCGCACGTTGCGACCGCCAACGCCGCCGCCGCCAGCCACAGCGGCCGCCGCCACCGGGACGTTGCAGCCCAGACGGCAATTCCGGCACCGAGCAGCATAAGTGCACCGCAGTCGCTGGGTTGGAACGACGACGGCACTGACATCAGATACTGGCCGCCAACTCCACGGAACGGATGCACCCAACTCAGCACGGGAACACGAGTGTGCGGGAGCACATAACACGCGGCGCTGAGCAGCAACACCGCAAGCGGGGGCACGGCATACCGAACGGTTCGCGGCGCCGGCAGCAGCAGTGTCGACGCGATCAAAAACAGCCCGGTGAACGCGGCCAGCGTAAGTACGAAGGATGCGATGGCGAATCCGATCGTGCCGCCAGCGAGTCGGGCGACGGCAGTGAAGATCGGGAACGGGTCGGTGGTGTGCAGGAACCAGTCGTCGCGTAGCTGGGACAGTGACGGGCCCACAGCGTGTAGCAGATAAGTGTTCTGGTTCGACCGGAACGGCCTACTGAACCCCACACCTGTTGACGCCAGCAACACCGCCGCCACGAACACCATGGGCCATACCCGGCTGGTGCGGTTCGGCAGCAGCGAATGGGAGTGGTTGAATGCTGAGCTCGACGGAGTCATCGACGTCGCAGCCAGGCGTTGCGTTCGGCCCAGTCGAAGAAGAACCAGCCCATGACCGTGGTGACTTCTGCCGTGGTAGTGAGCCACACGCTAACCCCGCCGTCGTTGAGCAGTGTGCCCAGGATCGCAACAGCAAGTGCGGCGATCAGGGTGCTGCGCACGGTGGTGAAATCGGCCGAGACTCGCGGCACGAGATAGTTGAAGATCACGATCCACAGCACGACGCCGATGAGCAATGACCCGATGCCAAGGATGGAACCAATCGTCTCCGCGGACGCGACCGCCTTGCGACTGATCACGTCGGGTGCGTCTCCGTCAAGGATTCGTTGCACGAAGTTGCCAAGGTGAGAGCGCCGATCCGGTCCCCGGCGCCAGTCGAGCACCGAGATCATCGCAGCTGCGAGCACCGCCCCACCGCCGATGGCAAGCAGCTTCGGCCACGTGATCTTGATCCCGGACAGCGCGAGCATCAGCCACAGCACTGCCGGCGTCAATGCGATCACCCCGCCGAAGTCGCTGCCCATCGACGGCCAGCCCTGGCAGGTCACGATGCCGAGGCCGATGGCACCCACTGCGGCAACGGCTGCACCGCGCCTGCCGGCCGCCAGCAGCCTATGGGCGATGTAGCCAGCCAACAGCAGTCCGGCGGTGGCGTACGCGGCAAAAGTCACGTTCCCAAAGCCGTACCAGCGCAGGCCGAAGATCGGCCGCGAGTTCAGCATGGAGCCGGGTTGCATCACCGCACCCAGTGCCACGTCAAAGGTGAACGCAGCAACGGTTATCCCAGCCGCGGCGATGATGTTGGGTACGCCTGCGAAGCGGCCGACCAAGAGCGCAAGTGCAGTCAAGATCACCGACCAGGCAGCCACCAGGAGACTGAGAAAGAGTCCCGGCGAGTTGCTGGATTGCCAGGGCACCGCGCCGGTGAGCATCATCGCGGCGAGTAGTACCCCGCCGAAAGTCAAGATCAGTTTGGGCAACGCGAAACTGCCGCGCAGCACCCAGATCACCATGATCACGAACAGCACCGCACCGGCTATACCGAGTGCCAGGTAGCCAATGGGTGCGGCATCGGACAGCGCTGCAACGGAGGAGATCTTGGAGTCGATTCCGTCGACCGTGAGGTCTGCGCCATAGACCGCGAACGGCGAACCATCAACAGCGACCGCTGACGTCGGACCACCGAACTCGATCAAGGTCCGGGTGAGGTCGGTCAGCGTGACGATGCCCTCCCGTCGCGTGCTTGCTGAGGTAAGCCAGCCAGGCAGCGTGGTGCCGATCCGATAGATGACTTGCAGGCTTGGGTCGTCGGAGCCGGCATCCGGTCCGACCCCGGTCACGATCAGAGTGACGTCTTTCCGATCGGCAAGCTGGCTGATGATCTGGTCGGACAGCGGTCCCGCATCAACGATCGTGATCGGGCACGTGGTCTGCATCCCGACGGCGACGAATTCCTGGGGGGACTTGTAGGCGGCGACGGTCCCGTCCGGCTTGGCCGCTGCGAGTGCCGCCCCCGGGCCGACCGCCGCGACACATCCGTTGACGGAGCCGGCCAAGGTGCCGAGCTGCGCGTCACCGCGGCGCGCAGCAGCCGCGGACTGGCGTGCCGCCCAGTCGGTCACCATTCCGTTCTCGACCTCGAGAGCGCACAAGCCGTCGACGGCTGCCCGGCGACCGGCTCCCAGCGTCGTCCAGCCGGCCGCAGCACAGTCGCCGACATAACGCGGCCGGATCGAGACAGCGCCAGCCTGGGCATCGCCGAGATGGGAACCCAGCACCGCGCGATCAGTCGACGTAAGCTCCGGCCGCCCGGTCACGCCGACGACAACTACCCGGTCGGTGAAGATCGCCGACTCCTCTGGCTCGTCCGCCAGAGCATGTATTGCGCGCAGTCCGACGAACAGCACGCCCAATACCAGCAGCAAGAGCACCCATCCCCAGCGGCGGCGACTGGGGCCGGTGCCGTTCGGCTCGTCCGGCACATTGCCGCCAACCGGGTGACGCCGCGAGGCCTGTCGCACGCCGGATGAGTGTGGTCCGGACGTAACGTGCGGTGGCACCAGTGTCGTGTCTCCTAAGTTCCTTTGCAGTTGGCGTGGTTCAGGTGCGTGCCTGTCGTCGCAAGGCGACGCGCGGCGTCGACACGCAAGGCCGACGAGGGAGGGATACCGGGTCGTATGCCGACCGAGGAGAACGCCGCGAGGTGCGTGCCTGGGCGGCGCAAACCGAAGAGAGACTTAGGAGACACGACACTAAACCTTGGCGGCGAGGAAGTTGGACACGCTGCTGAAGAATCGACGACCGTCTTGGGTCGGACCGGTCAGCGGATCGACGTTGTGCTCGGGGTGGGGCATCAGGCCGACGACATTCCCGCGCTCATTGCAGATACCGGCAATGTCGTGGAAAGAGCCGTTGGGGTTGCCGTTGGCGTAGCGGAAGATCACCTGGCCCTCGCCTTCCAAGCGACGCAAGGTCTCCTCATCGGCCACGTAGCCGCCCTCACCGTTCTTCAACACAAGCGAGATGATCTCGCCCGCCGTGAAGTCGGATGTCCATGTGGTATCTCCCGACTCGACCCGAAGATCTTGATCTTTGCAGACGAACACGCGCACATCGTTGCGAATCAGCGCACCGGGCAGCAGGTGTGCCTCACACAGGATCTGAAAGCCGTTGCAGATGCCCAGCACCGGCATCCCGGACTCAGCCGCCTTGATCACCTCGGCCATCACCGGGGCGAACCGCGAGATGGCGCCGCAGCGTAGGTAGTCCCCATAGGAGAACCCCCCAGGCAAGATCACCGCCTGCGCCCCGTCGAGAGTGTCATTGCTGTGCCACAGCGACAGCGGCTCCCCACCGCAAAGCCGGATGGCGCGGAGCGCGTCCTGATCGTCGAGCGAGCCTGGGAAGGTGACAACGCCTATCTTTGGGCCCATCAGCCCGCCCGCGCGGCGAACTCGGCCTGCTCGACGGATTCGGGGGTGGCGGCCTCGTCCGCTGATTCTCGCGGCGCCTCGACCCGTACGTTGAAGGTTTCGATGACGGTATTAGCCAGCAACGTCTCCGCGGCCCGACGCACCTCGGCCAGCCGGTCTTCGGTGACCTCACCCTCCAGCTCGAGTTCGAACCGCTTGCCCTGGCGTACGGACATGCCGTTAAAACCCAGCCGGGCCAGTGCTCCGGTTACAGCCTTGCCCTGCGGGTCCAGGATCTCCGGCTTCGGCATTACGTCGACAACCACTCGAGGCATGCCGGGGAGTCTAACCCGGCCAGTCATCTCGCGCCGAAACCTACGTGCACGTAGGTTTCGGTCGGTGTACACAGGTTGCTACCTATGCAAAGCGGAGCCAACCTATGCAAAGCTCAGCGGAATCACGCAACGTCGCGGCGTGCGGCCGACAGCATCCCCGCGAGCGCGGGTAGCAGGCACCATGCCGCGACAATAAGGCCGGCGACCCACCAAGGGGTCGGATTCTGCCCAGCGAACAGTACCGGCGACGTGATCTCCAGCATGGCGTTGGTTGCACCACTGGGCATCAGATTGAGCAGTTGGTCCCAGCGCTTCAGAAAGAACACAACCGAGACGATCGGCTCCACCAGGAAACCAAAAATGACGCCGACGGCCAGGGCAACCATCATGTTCTTGATCAAGATCCCGATACCCATCCCGATCAAGGTCCACAGCGCGATCGAGCACACGCCCAGAATGATCGAGCGCCAGGTCTCAGGCTGGTCGAGCAGGAAAGACCCGTTGTTCGTCAGCACGAAGGGAACCGCCACCAGAATTCCAGCGGCCAGACTGGCGATCCCGTAGATCACGCCGAAGATCAACAACGCACCCGCTTTACCAAGCAGCATCCGGACCCGGCTCGGGGTGGCGAGATAGCTCGAGGCGAGCGTGCCGTACCGGTACTCGCTGCCGATTGCCACGATGCCTACCACCATGGCCATGATCCGGGACAGCACGTTCCCGCCGTTGTAGATGCTTCGGATGATGCCGGGATCAGTGAACGGCGAGCCGGCGACGCCTGCCCTGCTTTGCAACAGCGCTACGGCAGCGGGAAGTGCCGCATAGCCGGCGCTCAACAAGAAGATCGAAATCAGAGCAATCCACCACAGCTTGGTGGTGGTGATCCTGCGCAACTCGGCACGCAGCACACCGCTCATCTGGAACCCTCAAGCATGGAGAAGAACTCCTGCTCGAGATCGCGCCTTTCGGTGATCAGCTCATCGACCACAATTCCAGAGTTGAAGATTACGGAAGCGACCTCGCCAACGTCGTGGCTATGAATGCGCAAGTAAGCGCCCTGCTCGTCAGCGGCGGTCTGCACGTCGGCTCCGATGGCTGCCAGGACCTGCAAGGCGGCTGTTACGTCGGAAACACGTGCCCGCGTCGTACCCTCACCGAGGTTGAGTCCTGACATTGGCATTTGGGCCACCAGCCGGCCCCTATTGATCACCACGATGTCGTCTGCGGTGGCCTCGATCTCGTTCAGCAGATGGGATGAGATCAACACTGCCCGGCCGCTTCCCGCAAAATCGCGCAGGAAGGTGCGCAGCCAGCGGATGCCTTCCGGATCCAGGCCGTTTGCCGGCTCGTCCAAGATCAGGTAGTCGGGCTTGCCGAGCAGCGCGGCGGCGAGCGCGAGTCGCTGCCGCATTCCCAAGGAGTACTCCCCAACCGGCTGCCGAGCCACTTCGCCCAGCCCGACCTCGCCGAGCAGCCGGTCGACTCGGCGATCACTTGCACCAGCGGTCGGGGCAAGCACCCGAAGGTGATTGCGACCACTTCGGGCTGGGTGGAAGCTCGCGTCGAGTACGCATCCCACAGTCTGCAGCGGATGTGCCAGTTCGGCGTAGGTGAGATCGCCAAACGTCGCGGTACCGGTCGTCGGAGTAGTCAGCCCGACCAGGATCCGCAAGGTCGTGGTCTTCCCCGCGCCATTCGGTCCGAGAAAGCCAGTGACGCGTCCCGGCTCGACGACAAAGCTCAGATTGTGTACGGCAAGCGTGCCGTGGTAGCTCTTGATCAGCCTGTCGACGATGATCGGCGGCACTTCATGATCGACAGTCCGTCGCGAAGGTCTGGTGCGGCGTACGGCGGGTGCCGCGGCGCCGCGCTGCACTGCGGGTCGCGCAAGCGGCGGTTCTGGGGGAGCGCTCGGCAAGGCCGCCCATGAGGCTGGCCTCGTCTCTGGTTGTGCGATCGGCGCGGGTGGTGGAGGTGTGGGCGGCATCGCAACCGGCGGCGGCACAGGCGGCATCGCAACCGGCGGCTGCCTAGGCGGCATCGCAACCGGCCGTGGTATGGACGCTGACGTCGCGACTGGTTGTTGGGGCACTGTGGGCGGCGGAGCTGCTGGCGGAAGGGGAGGAGTTGGCGGCGTGGCCGCCTGCTCGGGCTCCACGCTCGGCGATGGCGCGCTGCGTCGAGGCTGGGAGCTCATTTCGAAAGGGAATGGCGCCACAGGTGTAGCTGGTTCAGGCCGTAGTGCAGGTTCCGCAAGCAACGCTCGACGCGGCCGGTGTGCAGGATCGCGAAGCCTGGGATGATCAGATTCGGCGACCTCTTCCGTCGTCGCGGTCTGCTCGAACGCCCGAGCCGCACGCACCGGACGCGCCGCAATCTGGTCGCCATTATCAGCCGGAGTGAAGCCAAGCGATCGTCTTGCCACGTACGACTCAACGTCGTCTGGCTCCTCCAAAAGTGCTCGCCGTGGCCAATCCACCGGCATAGTCTCTCAGTCATCTGTGGGTGCTGCGCGACAGTGGTGATGTGTCGCGCATCAACCTTTTCGGCAAATGACCGCAACCTTACTCAGGGAAGCCACGTGATGGGCCCTGAAGATGACCCGGACCGAGCCAGCAATATGGTCCTTGGCGCGAATTGATCCAGCAAAGTAGACGTAAGCAACTCTTTTGGAGTCCAGGAAGGACACCCACACATGACGCTCTACCGCCCTCGCGACGACCGGATGATCGCGGGCGTGTGCTCAGGAATCGCCCGCCGCTTCAATCTCGATCCCACGATCGTGCGGATCGTCTTCGTTGCCAGCCTTCTCCTCCCCGGCCCGCAGATCTTGATCTACCTGATCGCTTGGCTGCTCATGCCGGACGAGTCCACAACCGTCGCCTGAATCCCCCACCGCCGAAGGCCCCTCAGTCACACCCCGACTGAGGGGCCTTCGATTGTGTTAGAGCACGGGGCCAGGCCGGTAGACCGCCGCCTCAGGGTGAGCTTCGGCGATCTTCTCGATCTGCCCGGTAAGCATTACCACTTGCTGGCCAGCAGCGCCGGCCAGTTCGATTGGATTGGCAATCGCCGCTTCAAGCTCGGCGCGAGTCACACCAAGCCGCCGATCGGCAGCCAAGCGATCAAGCAAGTCATTGTCGCTGCGACCGGCATCCCGCATCTGCAGGGCAACCACAACCGCGTGCTCCTGGATCGCTTCATGCGCCAGCTCCCGGCCAGCTCCATGCCGCACCGCGGCCATCAGCACCTTGGTAGTGGCCAGAAATGGCAGGTACCGTTGCAGCTCCGCGTCGATGACCCCCGGAAACGCGCCGAAATCCTCAAGCACACTGAGAAAGGTCTCAAACAACCCGTCGAGGGCAAAGAACGCGTCTGGCAGCGCGACTCGACGAACCACCGAACAGGACACGTCGCCCTCGTTCCATTGATCACCTGCGAGCTCGCCGATCATCGACAGGTAACCCCTGATGACCACCGCCAGTCCGTTGACTCGCTCGCAGGAGCGAGTGTTCATCTTGTGCGGCATGGCGCTGGAACCGACCTGGCCGGATTGGAAGCCCTCGGTCACCAGCTCATGCCCTGCCATCAAACGGATGGAAGTCGCCAGGTTTGCGGGCGCCGCCGCAACCTGGACCAGCGCGCTGACGACATCGAGGTCCAGCGAGCGGGGATACACCTGGCCGGTGCTGACCATGACATGCGCAAACCCCAGATGATCAGCAATCCGGCGCTCCAATGTCGCAAACTTGCTCGCGTCGCCACCGAGCAGGTCGAGCATGTCCTGGCTGGTACCCACCGGGCCCTTGATGCCGCGCAACGGATAGCGGTCAACCAGCTCCTCGATCCGCTGGTACGCCACAAGTAGCTCGTTTGCAGCGGTCGCGAAACGCTTTCCCAGCGTTGTCACCTGTGCCGGAACGTTGTGGGTACGTCCCGCGATCGGCTGAGCTGCGTATTGGGTGGCCAGCTGGGCCAGTTGAACCAGCGTCGCCACCATCCGGTCGCGGATGATCTTGAGAGAGGAGACGATCTGCAGCTGCTCGACATTCTCGGTCAGGTCCCGGGAGGTCATGCCCTTATGCACATGCTGGAATCCGGCAAGCGCATTGAACGCCTCGATCCGGGCCTTGACATCGTGGCGGGTGATCTTCTCGCGCTCGGCGATGCTCGCCTGATCAACCTGCTCCACGACCCCTTGGTAGGCCTTGATCACCACGGCCGGGTCGTCACCACCGAAATCCACACCAAGATCACGTTGTGCCGCCATCACGGCTAGCCACAACCGGCGTTCGGAGATGATCTTGCTCTCCGGGGACCAGACCTCGCGCATCGCCGGGGAGGCGTAGCGGTTGGCCAGGACATTGCCGATTGGCACTGCTCAGCTCACCGCCAGCCGCGCGGCGCCTGCCGCGATGTCGCGGCGATAAAAGGAGCCGTCGAGGTGGATCTGCGCGATCGACTCGTACGTCCTGCCGCGGGCCTCCTCGATATCCTCACCGAGCCCGACCACGGATAACACCCGGCCGCCGGCGCTGATCAGATTGCCCCGGGCGTCGAGGGAAGTCCCGGCATGGATCACCAGACTGCCGTTTCTGGTCGCGGCGTCAAGGCCAGTGATCACGCCACCGGTCATCGGTGTACCGGGATAGCCCTGCGCGGCAAGAACCACAGCCACTGCGGCACCACTCCCCCACTCCATCCCTGGGTAGGCAGCAAGATCACCAGTGGCGGCGGCGTAGAGCAGCACGCCGAGCGGCGTCTCGAGGCGCGCCAGCAGCGGCTGGGTTTCAGGGTCGCCGAACCGGGCATTGAACTCGACCACACGAACACCGTCGGAGGTCAGCGCTAGGCCGGCATACAGCAGCCCGCTGAACGGGGTACCGCGCCGGGCCATCTCATCAACGGTTGGCTGCAGCACGCTACGCGTGACCTCTTCGGCAAGATCATCCGGTGCCCACGGCAAAGGCGAATACGCGCCCATGCCGCCCGTGTTGGGCCCGGTGTCCCCGTCGCCCACACGCTTGAAGTCCTGGGCAGGCTGCAGGGCGCGTACGGTTTGCCCATCGGTTATCCCGAACAGGCTCACCTCCGGCCCGTCGAGGTAGTCCTCGACGAGCACGCGGCCGCACCGCAAAGCATGATCAACAGCGGCCTGCCGGTCGCTTGTTACGACCACACCCTTGCCTGCTGCCAGCCCGTTATCCTTGACCACGTAAGGCGGGCCGAACAGATCGAGGGCTTGATCAACTTGGTCGCGCGTCACGCACTCTCGGGAATGAGCCGTAGGTACCCCCGCTGCGGCCATGACCTGCTTGGCAAATGCCTTGCTGCCTTCCAGTTGCGCTGCGGCTGCGGAGGGGCCGAAGCAGGCGATGCCGCGCCCGCGTACCACATCGGCAACACCAGCCACTAGGGGCGCCTCGGGTCCGACAACGACCAGATTGATCCCGAGCCGTGCGGCCAGACTCGCCACCGCAGGACCATTCAGCACCTCGACGGGGTGGTTGGTGCCCAACGCCGCGGTACCGGGGTTGCCGGGCGCAGCGTGAAGATCAGCCACCGCAGGGTCGCGGCCAAGCGCCACGGTGAGCGCATGCTCTCGACCACCAGAGCCGATTACCAGCACGCGCAGTGCATCCACCACGTGCCGAAAGCCTACCGAAGCGTCCAGGGGGCAGTAGCCTTGCGCTTCGTGGCTGATCCAAGCTTCCCCGCTGTCCACATTCGGCCGCCGCACGGTTGGCTGAACGATCCGACTGGTCTGTGCCGGATTGACGGCCGCTACCACGTCTTTTTCCAGTACAACCCCGTGGCGCCGGTGCACCAAGCGATCCATTGGGGCCACGTCAGCTCGACTGACCTGCTCCACTGGCAGCAGCACCCCATTGCGCTCGAGCCGCGGCGTGGGCTCATTGATCAGGCCGGTTGTTGGACCGGCTGCTTGGTCGACGACGGCGGGATGCCGACAGTGGTCTATACGGCCACGCCTGACCACGCTAGAAACGCTGTCGTTGCGCTCGCCAGGTCGGATCGGTCCCTGATTCATTGGCACCAAGACGAGTCGCCGGTAACGGGCATCTCGTCCACTCCAGGACCCGATGAGGTCAGGGATCCGTTCGTCTTCATTCACGAGGGGCGTCGGTACGCCGTGCAAGGTGCGGGCGAACCCGGCGGAAGTGCGAGGCTGCTCCTGTACGGCTGTGACGACCTCACCCGTTGGACCGAGCTGGGGACTCTGCTCACCATCGATGACGCGATTGCCGCCGAGGTCGCTTCCGCCGAAATCTGGGAGTGCCCGAATCTTGTCCACATCGATGGGCAATGGGTGCTGCTGCTCTCGCTGTCTCACATGTCCGCTGGCTTCGACGGACTTCGCGGAGTGCGTTACCTGCTCGGCGATCTGGTCGCCCAGCGCCCCGGATTGACCTTCAAGGCAGCATCAGGAGGTGTGCTCGACGCCGGCCCCGCCTTCTTTGCTCCGCAGGTGCTGGTCGAGCCGGACCGTACGCTGCTGTGGGGTTGGGCCGCGGAACTCGGCCGCAGCGCAGAGCAGATCGCGGAGGCAGGCTGGGCCGGCGTTTTGACCTTCCCGCGTGAGCTGTACCTGCGCGATGGTTTCCTCTGCACGCGACCGGCAGCCGAGCTCGTTGGCCTGCGCCACGGGCCTTTAGCACTGCGGCCGGGCGAGCCGTTCCAGGCGCACGTCTTTGAGCTCGTGGCCGACGGACCGGTTGTCCTGCGGCTCATTGACGATGATGGCGACACGCTCGTGTCATCAGCGGCCGGCACACCGATCGACCCAGCCAGGATCATGGTCGACGGCAGCATCGTGGAGGTCTTTCAGGGTGGGGCAAGCCACACCACGCGCGCCTATCCGACCGCCCGCAGCAGGTGGGTCGTAGACGGCCTGAACGTCACCGCTTATCGGCTGGGCGACATGGTCGGCGATTCGGCCGGGCGGACGCGCGACTGACTCCAGTCAGCTCATGCTTCGGCGCGCGGCGTCAAATGGGGCTCGGTCAAAGATGAACCGGCTGTAAGTGATCTTGCGGCCTTGAACGGTGACGCATTCGGCGCCGGGAGCACTCTCGACGGGCACCGTCTCGGTGTCATACACGATCACCGCTTTCTCGTCGTCACCAAAAGCAGCAAGGAGCTTCGAACCGGTGAGAATCTGCACGAACGGGCCCATGAATGCTCGATACGCTGCGGCGCCCTCCAGACGACCGGGCGGGGCGTCACAGACGATGTCGTCATCGATGAAGTTCATGGCATTGTCCAGGTCGTGATTCGTCCAGGCCTGGTAGTAGGCCAGCGCCACGTCGAGCGCAGGGCTCGTCGATTCGGGCATCGTGATCTCCTTCGGTGTCGCCAATCGGAGGCGAATCCCGTCCTCCTACTGATACAGACACCTTCGCGGCCGGGAACGGAACGCGGCCGCGGGGCCGATGCTGTGGAATGGCAGGCTGACCGCGTGGAGCAGACGGGGCTGGAGCAGGCAGGGCTGGAGCAAGCCCGCGCCGGCGACGAACAGGCGTTTCGCGAGCTCATTGACCCCTACCGACGCGAGCTATTGGCACACTGCTACCGGATGCTCGGCTCGTTGACCGATGCCGAGGACATGCTGCAAGAGACGTTGCTGGCAGCTTGGCGCGGGCTCGCCCGGTTTGAAGGGCGTTCATCGCTACGTTCCTGGCTGTACAGCATCGCCACGAACACGTGCCTTAACGCCCTGCGCGCGAGCGCCCGGCGAGTTCCGACGGAGCCGAGCCCGCCATTCCAGCCGCCAGAACCAACCCAGCGCGATGGGATTCGGTGGCTGCAGCCTTATCCAGACACCCTGCTGGAGGGAATCGTCGACACGGCGCCAGGCCCCGAAGCGCGCTACAGCCAGACCGAGGCGATCGAGCTCGCATTCGTTGCTGGCTTGCAAAGGATGCCGCCTCGCCAGGCTGCAGCGATTCTGCTGCGCGATGTCCTTGGCTTCGGCACCGAAGAGGTGGCGGCAATGCTCAACACCAGCCAGACAGCTATCAAGGGAACTCTTCAGCGCGGTCGTGCCGCACTGAAGAGTCGGCGCGACACCGCTGAGCGCCAGCCGCCGGGGTCAGAAGAGGAGCGCGAGCTCGCGCGGCGCTTCGCCGATGCGTACGTCGCTGCCGACATCGACGGCGTACTCACATTGCTCACCGATGATGCCTGGCTATCCATGCCTCCGGCGCCTCACCAATATCACGGCCGGGATGCGATTCGCTCATTCCTCGAGGCCAGCTTTTTCAACCGTGGCGAGCGCAACGTCTACCTCATCCCTGGCCGCGCGAACAACCAACCTTCCATTGCCAGCTACCTCAGTGATCAGGAAAAGCCCATCGCGAGACCAGCGGGATTGCTCGTACTCAGCCTCGAGAGCGACCACATCCAGGCCATTACGCGCTTCCACATCGACGATCTCTTCCCCCGGCTGGGGTTCCCCGCGCAGCTACAGCAGATCGTTGATGACGATTGACTGCTCGCGCGAGGGGCCGACGCCTACGCCGGAGATCCGGGCGCCGCACAGCTCTTCGATCCGGTTCACGTACACCTGCGTGTTCTTCGGCAGGTCGTCAAATTCTCGGCAGCCGCTGATGTCTTCTGTCCAGCCGTCCAGCTCTTCATATATCGGTACGGCATGGTGGAACTCCGACTGGGTAAGCGGCATGGTGTCGTGGCGGACGCCGTTGACCTGGTAGCCGACGCAGACCGGGATCTTCTCCCAGCCGGTCAGCACATCGAGCTTGGTCAAGAAGATGTCGGTGAAGGCATTGGCGCGTGCCGCTGTCTGCACAACTAACGCGTCGAACCAGCCGCAGCGGCGCTTACGCCCGGTGGTCGTGCCGAACTCGACACCGACCTCCGCAAGCTTCTCGCCGTCCTCATCGCGCAACTCGGTCGGCATCGGCCCCTCGCCTACGCGCGTGGTGTACGCCTTGGCGATCCCGACGACCCTGTCTATTCGGGTGGGACCGACACCGGTACCCACGCACGCCCCGCCGGCAACCGGATTCGATGACGTCACGTACGGGTAGGTTCCATGATCAACATCAAGATGGTGGGCCTGGGCGCCCTCGAACAGCACAACCTTTCCGGCATCAAGGGCGTCGTTGAGCGTCCGGCTGACATCAACAACATGCGGTCTGATGCGCTCGGCATGGGAGAGCAAGTGCTCTGTCACCTCGGCCGGTTCGATCATGCGGCGGTTGTAGACCTTGACCAGCAGGTGGTTTTTCTGCTCGAGCGCCGCCTCCACCTTCTTCCGGAGGATGGACTCGTCGAACAGATCCTGAATGCGCACGCCGATGCGGTTGACCTTGTCCGAGTACGCCGGCCCGACCCCGCGGCCGGTGGTGCCGATCCGGGCCTTGCCCAGGAACCGCTCGGTCACCTTGTCGATCACCTGGTGGTAGGAGGCGATGATATGGGCATTCGCGGAAATAACCATGTGCGAGGCGTCCACTCCGCGTGCCGCCAGCCCATCCATCTCGGCGAACAGCACATCGAGGTCGACCACGACTCCATTGCCGATCACCGGAACACATTTCGGGTTCAGGATGCCGGAGGGCAGCAGGTGCAGGGCGTACCGCTCGCCGTTGACAACAATCGTGTGGCCGGCGTTGTTGCCACCTGAATAACGGACGCAGTAGTCGACGCGATCGCCGAGCTGGTCGGTCGCCTTACCTTTGCCTTCGTCGCCCCACTGGGCCCCCATGACCACAATCGCCGGCATGTGATCGCCGTCCCTTCTAGCTCCCTACTTCGTAGAGAGAAACCAAGCCCCCGGGCGCATTTGCCACAGGGACTCTTGCGACGTAACCCTACCCAACCTTCCGGGTCGCACGAGACCGGTTATAGCCAGTCCCTGGCGCGAAAGACGAAGTAGAGTGCCACGCTTGCCGTGACCATGATGAGGAGATATACCCAGAAACCGGAATAACTCTCCGCCAGGGGAAAGCCGACGTTCATACCGACAAAACTTGTTACCAGGGTAGGAACGGCCAGGATTGCCGCCCACGCACTGAGCTTCTTCATGATCTGGTTCAGCCGCACATCGGCCAGCGCAAGGCTGGTATCGAAGATTGCTGACATGGCCTCCCGCAACGCATCAGCGGCATTGGCCACGCGGTTGTGCTGCTCCGCCAGCATGGCCCAGTGACGCGCGATTGCCCGATCCCGTACGGTCTTGGACTTTCGACCTTGGGGTGGGCTGTCGACGATGTCGCCCATCACCGTCCGCATCGGATCGGTGAGTCGGCGCAACTGCGACAGGGCCGCTCTGAGCTTGAACGCGTACAGCTGCTCAGACTTGTCGAGCGGGCGTTCCTCGAACAACACATTCGCCAGGCCGTCACTGGAGTCTTCGAGCCACTGGAGCGCCTCTTCATAAGTGCCGATCACGGCTCCAATCACCGCCTGGACCGCCGTCTCGATGCCGCCCCGCGCGATCACATCTTCCGCATGGACGAACAGCTGAGCCGGCTGAAAGTCCGAGGTCGGATCCACCAGGCAGATCACGGCGCGATCAGTCGCGATCATGGACACTGGGTGCACCAAGATTTGAGCGCGGTCCTTGTCGATCGAGACCGCGTTGGTGATCACCAGCCGAGCCTGGCCAATGGCCTCGAACTTGGCTCGCTTGTCATCCGCGAGCAGGTCCTTGATCGCCGGTTCGTCAAGATCAAGTGCATGTGCCACGTCGCGTACTTCCACGGCTCCGTACTCGTGATCTCGCGGCAACACCCACCACGCCGAGGCGTCCGAATGCAACTCCAGCACGTCGCTCAGGTCTTCGCCGGTCAGATCCTCAGCGATGATCGTCCTGCCCGACCACACCCGGCTTAGCGGCACAGGTCGGTCAGCGACGAGGGAGGACACTCTCCGAAGACTAGCGCCGTGTTGCATGACCAGAAGTTTCCGTGGTCTTGGCCGGGCCTAGCGACACCGCGGCTCGATGCGGTAACCAACCGGTGCCGCGGCTCGATGCGGAACCCAACAGGCACCCGGCTCGATGGAAACCAACCGGCACCCCCGCTCGATGCGGAAGCCAAACGGCACCCCGGCTCGGTGCGGAAACCAACGTGCACGTACGTTTCTGATGGTCTGCACGGTTTGCAACATGTGCAGACCGCCAGCAACGTGTGCAGACCTCAGCGCTGAGGTTGACCCGCCGGTTGCCCGCGATCGAAAGGAGACAAGAGATGAGAAAGCTGCTCGTGACCACATTCTTGACCCTCGATGGGGTCATGCAGGCCCCAGGTGGACCTGAGGAGGACAACGACGGCGGATTCGAGTACGGCGGCTGGTCAGTCAATTACTGGGACGACGACGTCGACCAATTCATGAATCAGGCGACGAGCAGGCCGTTCGCCATGGTGCTGGGTCGCAAGACCTACGACATCATGGCCGCGCATTGGCCGAACGCCCCAGAGGAGACCGGCGCCAAGGTCTTCAATGACGCCACGAAGTACGTCGCATCGCGCGGCCGTCCCACACTCGAGTGGAGCAACTCGGTTCTGATCGAGGGGGATGCGGCTGAAGGCCTTGCTGCCCTCAAGGAGGAGGATGGGCCGGAGCTGCAGGTGCACGGCAGCAGCAACCTGATTCAGACGCTGTTGAGCAACAGCCTTGTCGACGAGTACCGCCTTATGATCTTTCCCGTTGTCGTCGGGTCAGGCAAACGCCTTTTCTCAGGAGGCGCCATCCCGGCCGGACTGAGACTTGTCGACAGCAAGGTCTCCTCGACCGGAGTCGTCATCGGTACCTACGAGCCGGCGGGCGAGATCGTCACAGGATCGTTCGCCCTGGAGTGACGGGTCCAGGCCGCTCCCTTATGCCAGGTGTTGGCCAAACCAGTCCAAAACCTCCTGCCACGCCTGCTGAGCAGCCTCCGCGTTGTAGCGAGGGCCGGTGTCGTTGAAGAATGCGTGGCCGGCTCCTGCGAACGTTCGAATCTCATAGGTAAGTCCGGCCACCTTGAGCGCCGCCTCGGCGCTTTCGCGGGTCGCGTTGACCCGCTCGTCCTGCTCACCGTAGATCGCGTACACGGCTGCCCGGGCGCGGCTGAAGTCGGGGTTTTCGGGCGCGGGTCCGTAGAAGGGGACGGCGGCGGAGAGGCGCTGTTCACCAGCTTGGAGCAGATTCCACGTCATACCACCGCCGAAGCAGAACCCGACAGCCCCGACCTTCGCACCGGACACTCGCTTCTCGAGCTCGTCGATGCCGGCCTGAAGGTCTGCAAGCAACTGCTCAGGTGGGGTGTTCGCGAGTGCGGTCGGCGCGGCGGCTGGATCCCCAAGCGACCCGGTGCCGCCTTGGGCCGAGAGGAGGTCTACGCACAGCGCCGAATACGACTCATTCGCCAGCCGCCCTACCAGGTCGAAGAAGTGCGGTGTAAGACCACGGTTTTCGTGGATGACGAGTACGGCACCCTTCGGGTCGGCGGCCTCAGCCCACGCACCCTGCAGCTCGCCGGCCGGGCCAGCGAAGCGCACCGCTTCCCCCGGCTCAGTAGTCCCGGTTGCTGCTGCGGTTGGCGTGCTGGTGGCCGCGGCAGGCGATGCCGCTCCACCCGCTCCCGGCGTCCCGCCGCCATCGCCGCAAGCGGCCAGTACGGCGGTCGCGCTGCTCAGGCTGAGCCCGAGGAGAGTTAGTCTGCGCAGTGCCTCCCTCCGGGTGAGCAGCCCGTCCACGAAGTCCTCTGTCACCTCACCCACGAGGTAATTACGCAGCGCCATCTCAAACTCCTTTGTTTTCTGCGACGTCCGCGACTCGGCGAAGACGTGCCTCGGTGCTGAGTCGCGCCTAACTGATGTCACGAGCGCGACCCGTCAAAGGTTCAGCGAGCTAAGACTGCGCGATTACGGCCACCCGGCTCGCGGTACGGGTGCCCGCACGGTCAGCACCTGACCGGTCCGAGCAGCAATGGCCTCCTCGACCTTCTCGATGCCGCGCCACTCGGCGGCCAAAATGAACAGGGTCTGTCCGTCCGGACCCCCGAGCATGCAGGCGAACGGACTCCGGTCCAGCTCGATCGACTCCAGCACCTGCCCGTCCTCGCGGACCCGAACGCAAACGTTCCCGGCAAATGTCTGAGCCCACACCGCGCCCTCGGCGTCGAGGCAGATGCCATCCGGCCCGATGCCTTCGGCCCACACCCTCCGGTTCGAGAGGCTGCCGTCGTCGCCAATGTCGAACGCGGTGAGCCTGCCCGCAAATGACTCGGCGACGATCAGCGTCGAGTTATCCGGAGTAACGACCATGCCGTTCGGAAACGCGATGGCGTCCGCAACCTTGCGAACCGAGCCGTCCGGGGTGACCAGCGCAATGATCCCGGGCGGATCCCCCGGACCAGGATCGAAGTCGCAGCGGCCGTTGACGTAGATGTTCCCGCGCCCGTCCACAACCAGCTCGTTCCAGTCGCCTGCCAGCGCGCTCAGGTCGGCGTGCTGGACCATTGACCCGTCAGGCTCGCGCCGCATCAGCTCTTCGCCGGTTACCAGGAGGCGACCGTCCGGGAGCCAGGCGATCGACCATCCGAAGCCCGGAGGTCCCTCGCCCATCACCTCGCTGAGCCCGTCGGGATCAACGGCGATGATCTCCCCCGCACCCCAGTGGGCGAACCACAATCGGCCGTCGTGCCAACGGGGCGATTCGACGTAGGCGAGGCCACTCAAAAGGACTCGCGGCTCAAGTTGGGTTGATTCCATTGCTGACATCAGGCACCTCGCCCTGACGGCTCGAGCAAGGACTTGAGGTCGGCCAGCCGCTGCCGCCACGAGGCCTTTGCCCTCTCGGCCTCGTCGGGATCCGGGAGCCGTTCGTGCGCCACCGAGACCGTCGCCTTGGCCGGGTCCTTCTCGACGAACGAGACGTTTACGCGCGTCGAACCGTCATCCCAATCGAATCGTGCCGTGTAGTTGATCTGCGAGGTGCGCAGCGACATCGTTCCGTCGGTGAGCCATTGCTTCCGCCTTGCTGGGTCGACAAAGGCCTCGAAGAGGCCCTCAATCGGGACGGCGATGGTTTTCGAGGCGTAGATCGTGAACCCGTCCGCCTGCTGGTGCTTGAGGCGCAACCCGCTCGCCCGCTCGTACCACATGGTGATCGATTGCGCCCACCAACCGGGGACATCATGCTCATCCATGAGGAAGCGAACCGTCTCCCCGTGCTTCCTGTTTCGACCGCCCCACCGGTCAAGGATGGAGAACCACGCCTCCCAACTCCGGCCGGTCACTTCGGTGATCTTGTCATCAGATGGGCGATCGGCCGCCGCCGCAAGTCTGGTACGAGCCGCTTGGACGCGGTCACGTTTCTGGGCCACGTGAGTACGCGCGGTCGTGTAGCTCTCCCCGGTCTTGGACATGCGCTCGCGAACGCGGCGCTTGAGAGACTTCTCCTTGGTCACTGCAACGCTCCTTCGTCACGCCGCGACCGAGAGACTCACGCTCCCTCAGACGCGGCCCGAAGGGCTGCCACTAAACCGTCCCGAGGGCTGGGCCCCCTTTGCCTCGCTGAGACCGGCGGCGTGAGCGCCGGAGCCGAGGTTAGGCGTGGGACACGCCTCATCAGAGGATACTTCGCGGCCGCTCGGCCGCCTAGACCAGCAGCCGGCGGGCCGTTGGGCCGTGCAGCCCTGAAGCCCTGAAGCCCTGAAGCCCTCAAAAACTGACGCCAGTTCCGCGCGCAGCCGGTCCGGACGGCGTGTCGCACGAACTGGCGTCAGTTTTGAGGGAAGCGGCCCGAGCGCGACCAGTCATGGCCCTGCGACCACGCGCCAGGGACCGCTGACATCGCCTGCAGGGCAAGGTTCTCACTCCGCCAGCCAACTCCGCGAACAAGGCGAAGGCCGGCTGGATGGGCTGGTACAAAAGGCTAAGACGCTTGAAACCCGACTTGGCTCAATTTAGTGTCCAGTGGCTGCGGTCTTGACGGCATTGAGGGCTGCTCGCACGTCGTCGTCGAGGAGGGTGCCGGCGTGCAGGATGTGGTCGCCGGCCTGGACGGCGATGCTGCGGTAGCGGCGTAGGGTCTGGACGAG
>JBKPBV010000120.1:0-13374 GCA_046727055.1 Actinomycetota bacterium
GGATACGTGCGCCGGTGGCCTCCTCCATCTGCTCGAGGGTCCGACCGACCCAAGCTCGATCGACGTGCACCTCCATCAGGCGTACCGAGCCCGACGGGTCACGCCACTGCGGCTCCGAACCGCTGGGCAGCAGCCGGCGCAGCACCTGATCTGAGGTCCACCGTACGGTGGCGACGGTTGGGATGCCGAGTCGCTCGTACACCTCGGCGCGGCCGGGATCGTAGATCCGGGCCACCACGTTGTCGACGCCAAAGGTTTCGCGTACGACGCGAGCCGACAAGATGTTGGAGTTGTCACCGCTGGACACCGCGGCAAATCCGTCGGCGTCTTCGATGCCAGCCTCAAGCAGCACCTCGCGATCAAAGCCGACCCCTCTCACCGTCTTGCCCGCAAAGGCAGGGCCGAGACGGCGGAAGGCCTCCGAGTTCATGTCGATCACCGCGACGGTGTGGCCACGCTTCTCCAAGCTCCTGGCCAGGCTGGACCCCACTCGGCCGCAGCCCATGATCACGATGTGCACGCCGTTGAGTCTAGTGAACCCGGCTGTGAAACTCTCTGACGCCGGTCACCTCCAACAACTGCTTGACCACCAGCTGATCGCAGTTGCTCTATTAGGGTTTGCAGTGTGGTGAAGGTGGCCGATATCGGCAAGCGCCTGCTTCTGGGCCGGAAGCTCCGCAGCACTCAGCTCCACGAAACACTGCTGTCCAAGCGCATCGCTCTGCCGGTATTCGCCTCCGACGCATTGTCGTCGGTTGCCTATGCGCCCGACGAGATCTTCTTGACCTTGTCGCTGGCCGGGCTAGTCGCATATTCCTACTCATGGAAGGTCGCGATTCTAGTCGCCGTCGTAATGCTGGTCGTCGTTGCGTCGTACCGGCAAAACGTGCATGCCTATCCGTCTGGCGGCGGCGACTACGAGGTGGCTACCGTCAACCTCGGCCCAAACGCTGGCGTTACCGTGGCAGCCGCGCTGCTGGTGGACTACGTCTTGACGGTTGCCGTCTCGGTGTCGTCCGGTGTGCAGAACGCCAAGTCTGCCTTTCCCATCCTCGATGGGCGCGAGGCCTGGGTAGCCGCTGGCGTTGTTGTGGTGTTGATGGCGCTCAACCTCCGCGGTGTCCGGGAATCCGGCACCTTGTTTGCGATTCCCACCTACTGCTTCATGTTCGCAATCTTGAGCATGGTGATCTACGGGCTGTTCCGCATCCTGGTGCTGGGTGATCAGATCCAAGCCCACAGCGCCCAGTACGGGATCGAGCCAGATCCGACCTACGCAGCCTTCACCGGCTTCGCCATGATCGCGTTGCTGGCGCGCACCTTTTCTTCAGGATGCGCCGCCCTGACCGGGGTCGAGGCAATTTCGAATGGCGTTCCCGCATTCCGGAAACCGAAGAGCAGAAACGCCGCAACCACCTTGTTGATGCTCGGCCTCATCGCGGTATCGATGCTAATCGGGGTCGTCACCCTCGCGAATCTGACTGGACTCAAGCTGATCGACGCCGGCCACTCGTACTACACCCTCAACGGTGAGCGGGTCGATGTGATCGAAGAGACTGCGATCGGCCAGCTGTCCCAAGCCGTATTCGCGGAGTTCGCACCTGCTTTCTACTTCATCGTGGCTGCCACCATGTTGATCTTGTTCCTGGCCGCGAACACCGCATTCAACGGATTCCCGGTGCTGGGCTCGATCCTTGCCAGAGACGGCTACCTACCGCGCCAGTTGCACACTCGCGGCGACCGCTTGGCGTACAGCAATGGGATCATCGTGCTGGCCTTCTTCGCCATCGTGCTGATCATCTCTTTCGATGCTGACGTGACAGCGTTGATCCAGCTCTACGTCGTCGGGGTGTTTGTGTCGTTCACGGTGAGTCAGCTCGGCATGCTGCGGCACTGGACGCGTCACCTCCGAATCGAGAAGGACCCCGCGGTGCGGGGACGGATGATCCGTTCCCGAGTGATCAACGCCATCGGGCTGACGGCAACCGCAACAGTTCTGGTGATCGTGCTGGTATCCAAATTCACCCAAGGCGCCTACATCGCGATCATCGCGATGGGCGTTCTCTTCGCTGTAATGAAAATGATCAAGCGGCACTACGAGTCGGTAGCCCGGGAGACTGCTCTGGTCGAGGGCGAGGATCGGACCTTGCCGAGCCGGGTTCGGGCGGTTGTGTTGGTCAGCCGGCTGCACAAACCGACGCTGCGGGCGCTCGCCTTCGCCAAGGCCGCTCAGCCCAGCGCCCTGGAGGCGCTCACAGTCTCGATTGATCCTGAGGAGACCGAGCGGCTGGTGAAGGCCTGGGAGGAGGCCGACACCGGGGTCCCGCTCAAGGTGATTGCCTCGCCCTACCGGGAGGTGACCAATCCGATCGTCGACTACGTCAAGAACCTGCGGCGCGAAAGTCCGCGTGACGTGGTGACTGTTTATATACCCGAGTACGTCGTCGGCCACTGGTGGGAGCAGATCCTGCATAATCAGAGCGCGTTGCGACTCAAGGGACGCCTGCTCTTCACCCCCGGGGTCCTGGTGACGTCGGTGCCGTTCCACCTCGCCTCATCCAGCAAGGCCGAACAACGGATCGAGCGCGAGACCGCTCAAGAAAACGCCCGCCGCTACCTGCGCACCGGCTAAGAACTACCGTCCCGAGGCGCGCCGGGGGTCTGGGGGCGAAGCCCAGAGCTGGGGTCCACAGGGGCAGAGCCCCCATGTGTATACCAGCGCTGGAGCTCGGCAAACCCCTCATCGAGACTGACCCGAGGCCGCCACTGCAAGACCTGCCGAGTAAGTCGCTGGTCGAACCAGTGCGCAGTTGACATCTGCTCGACCAGAAAGCGGGTCAACGGCGGATCGTCGGCTGAGCGTCCCTGACGTAGACCCTCAGCCAGCGTCCACAGCGACTCCACCACAGTTCCGCCCGCGTGCGCCAGGCCGACCGGTACGTGCCGAGTCGGTTTCGGCGCTCCGGCCGCGTGGCAGATTGCGATCAGCAGCTCGGCCACCGGGCGTGGCTCGCCATTGCTCACCACCAAGGCCTGGCCACGTGCCTCGACACAGCGATCCAAAGCCGCCACCAACGCGTCTACCGCGTTGACTACATAGGTGCTGTCGACCAGTGCCGCCCCCGAGCCGATGAGAACCAGCCGTCCACGGCGCGCGCGATTGACCACCCGAGCCACTAGCTGTTTGTCGCCCGGGCCCCACACCAGATGTGGGCGTACCGCAACCACGGCGAGCTGACCTTGATCTGCGCCCAGCGCGATCTGTTCAGCGCGTGCCTTGCTTTTGGCGTACGGGCCCCGAGTGGCCAGCGGGTCGGCGGAATCTGCGCCGCGACCGATAACCGAGGTGCCGGAATGAGCTACCGACGGCGATGAGACAAACACCAGACGTGCGACGCCAGCCGTCACGCAAGCATTGACGACCGCGCGGGTGCCCTCGACATTGACCCGTTGGTAGTCCGCCTCAGGACCGATCACATTGACCTTGGCGGCCAGGTGAATGACCGCATCCTGGTTGCTGACCGCGGCACGCACAGCGTCGGCATCGCTGATATCGGTCAACACCTCGGGCAGACCGAGCCCAGCCGGATGCCGCTGCAGCAACGTCACCTCGTCACCCCTCTCGGCGAGCGCTCGCGCTACGCCGCCGCCTAACATCCCAGTCGCCCCGGTGACCAACACCCGCATACTGCCCTCCTCAGCTATAGTCGCCCGACTCGAGCACCAGCTAGTAGCCGCTCCGCCCAGCGTGCGAGTCGCTGCCGGTCGATCTTCGCCGCGTGCCGAATGTCTACCGGCAATGCCTCGATGACCAATACAGCGGCTACGTGCACTCCGGCCGCTGCGCGTACGGCGGTGGCGAGTTCCTGCGTCGCCAGCCCGACCGGCGCGCGGGTCTCGGGGACGACCACCGACACGACCTGCTGAGTTCCCCGCGGGCCCACACCGACCACCGCTGCGTCGGTCACTGGAGATGCGGCCTCGATCCGCTGCTCCACGCCGACCGGGGTGAGCGGCCCGTCGGGGGTTGTAATCACGTGTACCAGGCGGCCCTCGACCCACAGCCGGCCGACCATATCGAGGTGCCCGACATCGCCCGTCCGATGCCAGCCCGGATCTCGAGAGCTTGCCCACTCTGTCGCCCAGAGCCGGTCGTAGCGCTCCTTGACATGAGCCGCAGACACACAGATTTCACCGGCGATCTCGACACTGGGCTGGGGTGGTCCGGCGGCCCTGCCCACTGAGTCGAATGGGCTGATGTGGATTTGCACACCGGGAAGCGGCCGCCCGACGCATACCCCGTTGCCCGGACCAGCCTCCTCAAGCTCTGGCAGCGAGATATCGGTCAGCGGCAGGGCCTCGGTCATCCCATAGGGCGTGTGAAGCTCGGCGTGCGGCAGGACGTAACCAACTCTGCGCAGCAGCGATACCGAGACAGGCGCACCGGCTGAGAGCACCAGCCGAATGCGCCCGAGGGCTGACGACTGTGTAGCCGTCAGCTCACCCGCGGTAGCGACTACCCTCCGTAAGGCTGCTGGTGAGGCAAAGACCAGGGTGGCCTCGATAGCTGCCGCCGCATCTGCCAACGCTGACGCAGTAAGGGTGCCTGGTTTGGTGACATCCATCTTCGGCACGACGGCGCCGATACCGAGCGCCGGGCCGTACAGCGCGAACGGAGCGAAGGCCGCCACCAGTCGATCGCGCACTGTGACGTGGCACAGCGCTCCCACGATGTCCAGCTGAGCACGCAGCTGGTGATGCCGATAGACCACCCCCTTGGGCGGCCCGGTGGCACCGGACGTGAACAGCACCGCGGCCTCAGTCGACTTCGCACCGTTGGGTTCGAGATGTGTCACCTGGCCGTCGAAGGTCGGGCTGTTGTGATCCCCGCTGCTTGCGAGCTCGCCTATCGAGTGCCCAACTCCCAGCAGCCGACGGATCGAACCGGGCAACTCACCGGCCACAAACCGGATCCCCGGAAGCCCGAATGCTGCAGCGGCGGCGACGGCCGCCGGGATGCCGATCAGATAATCCGGGTTGGCGCTGCGGAGCGCGTCAGCCATGCGCCGCCAGCCGAGGCCTGCGTCTGCCACCACGATCGCGGCACCCGCCTGCCAGCAGGCATAGACCGTCGCAGTCAGGTCGAGGCCCGGTGGCACGAGCAACGCGACTCGGTGTCCGGGTCGTACGCCGGCTCCGCGCAGCCCGTCAGCCAGCGTGCGGACCCGATGTTGCAGCTCGGCGAAAGAGATCACCCGGGCGCCGCCACGGCCGAGCTCGGCGAGAGCCGGACCGGAGCCGCCGCCATCCCATGTGCCTGTTGCGACGCTGACGACATGGCCATCCGGCGCGGATGCCGGTCGGTGGGGCGCGGACCTACGCGGCCGCGTGGAGGCGCTGGCTCTCACCCACGACCAGGCGTCTTCGGCCGCCTGAGACGCATCCTCCATCACAAGATGCGACGCTCGGGGGTACCGGTGGACATCCGCGTGCGGCAACCGGCGCTGCAGATCGCGGAGATAGCTCTCTGTGAGGATGGGGTCGCGCGGGCCCCACACCAGCAGTGTCGGAACGGTCGCAAGCCTGCTTAGCCCGAGCGCAACACGATCAAGCGCGTCGCGGCTGGGATGGCCCGCCTCCAAGGGAATGTCGGCCACGAACTCACCGACGGCCCGGCGGCGCTGAGTTGAAGAGTACGGTGCCCGCAGCGCCCTGCGAACCTGGGCTGGAATCGGTGGCCGGGACAACGCTGCGGCGGCGCGTACGAAGGTCGTCGTGCGTACGCACACAAGGTCCCGCAACACCGGGCTCCGGGCCAGCCGTAGCAGTGCCGGCGGGTCGGTATCCGGCGGCACAGCGACCCCGGTGTTGGTCAAGATCAACCCCGCGATCTGGTCAAGGTGGCGCTGTGCCCAACCCAGTGAGATGGGTCCACCCCAGTCGTGTGCCGCCAGCACCACCTGCCCGGTGATCCCCAGTTCCGACGTGATGGCATCGAGGTCATCGATCCGGCCCGCAAGGGTACGGGGCGCGTTTGGTCGCTCGGAATAACCCATCCCAAGCTGATCAACCGCTAGGACTCGCCAGCCCGGGTCCGCGCAGGAGATAAACCGGCGCCACAGATAAGACCAGGTCGGATTGCCGTGCACGCAAAGCAGCGTCCCCTGCTCTGGCGCGATGTCGTTGTCAAGCACATGCCAAGTGCGCGGAACACCCTCCGCATCGATTGCCCGGACCAACCTGGACCAGGTCGGGTCGACTCCCGGCATCTCGCCGAGCTCTGCGACAACACCGTGTGGGGTGAGTAGAGGTTTTATCACCAGACGATTTCGGCGTAGGAGGTGTTCAAACCCGACCCAATGCCCAACAACAGGATCCGGTCTGCGGCGCGCAGCCGGTTCATGTGCTGAGCCAGCGTAAACGGCACCGCAGCCGGCCCGATATTGCCGTACGTGGGCAGGGTGAGCGGGAAGCGCGCCGGGTCGACGCCCATCGCGTTAGCCATAGCCCGGATATGCACGACCGAAGTCTGGTGAGCCACGAACCAGTCGATCCCATCCCAGTCGAACTCTTCCTTCGCATCGGCCCAGGTCGCCAGTGCCAGCGCCAGGCCAGCGTCAAACAGCCGCTTGGTATCGGTGCGCATTCGGGTGAGATCACCCACGCAGAGGTCGTGATGCTCGGTACCGGCGCGACTCACCCCGCCTACAACCCGGTGCCCCTCCGGATGGCGGTCGGCTCGTCCGAGCACCATGGCCGCCGATCCGGAGCCGAGTGTGAGGGTGGCGAACTGTGAGCGCAGGTCGGCCGCTTGTGTCTCTGCTGCGGCTAACCTCTCCAGCGTGACCTCCTGGGTGTAGCGGGAACCTTCGGCATCGACGATCACTGCGTAGTCAGCTTGGCCAGCCTCGATCATCGTCCCAGCCAGCTGGATGCCGTTGACAAAACCCAGGCAGGCATTCGCCAGGTCGAAGTTGAGACAGTTCGTGGGCAAGCCCATCTGATGGTGAATCGCCACCGCAGTTGATGGCTCGAGATACTCCCGGGAAACCGACGTGTTGATCATCACGCCCACCTGTGTGGGAGTGATGCCTGCCTCAGCCAGCGCCTTGGCGCCCGCCACGGCCGCGGCGTCAGAGAAACTCACATCAACCGGCCACCAACGACGCTCGACCACCCCCGCCAGCTTCTCCAGCATGCCGGGACGCGTTCCCACACGCCGATAGGTATCCGCCAGCCGCTCATCGAAGGCAGCAGACGTCATGACGACCGGTGCGTCAACGGCACACACCGAAAGCACCGTGGTGTTGACCAGCCGGAAGCTTGCGTTACCGCTCATATCTCGTCCACCCATTCAGGGACGTCAATCCTGCCTCCCTATGGCACGTTCAACCCTGCACTATCGTGTCACCGCCTGCGTTGGTGCTGAGCGGGAGATGATTCGCTCGCCACGGATTGGGGCGAAAGGCCACCATGTTATCTTGACGTCAAGATAGTTTCGCCGACGATGGAGGAGGGCTCATGAGTGTGAACAGCTTCGGTGCAAAGACAACCCTCCAGGTGGGCGAGGACGCGTATCAGATCTTCCGACTCGACGCCGTCGATGGCTCAGCCTCGCTGCCGTACAGCCTCAAGATCTTGCTGGAGAACCTGCTTCGGACCGAGGACGGCGCCAACATCACAGCCGAAGACATCCGCGCCCTCGCTAGCTGGGATCCGAACGCCGAGCCCAGCAAGGAGATCCAGTTCACGCCGGCGCGCGTGATCATGCAGGACTTCACCGGTGTGCCGTGCGTCGTCGATCTGGCCACCATGAGAGAGGCGATGGCGGAGATGGGAGGCGACCCTGGAAAGATCAACCCGCTCGCTCCGGCCGAGTTGGTGATCGACCATTCAGTCATCGCCGACGTGTTCGGTACCGCTGACGCGTTCACGCGGAACGTGGAGATTGAATACCAACGCAACCGAGAGCGTTATCAGTTCCTACGTTGGGGCCAGACCGCATTCGATGACTTCAAGGTCGTTCCGCCCGGTACCGGGATCGTGCACCAGGTCAACATCGAGCACTTAGCTCGGGTGATCTTCTCTCGCGATGTCGCGGCTTCGGACGGCTCTGCGCAAACCGAGCTGTACGCCTATCCCGACACCTGCGTCGGCACCGATTCCCACACGACCATGGTCAACGGTTTGGGCGTGGTCGGCTGGGGGGTCGGCGGGATCGAGGCCGAGGCGGCGATGCTCGGCCAGCCGGTCTCGATGCTCATCCCTAGGGTGGTTGGCTTCAAACTCTCCGGCGCGCTTCGCGAAGGCACGACCGCGACCGATCTTGTGTTGACCATCACCGAGATGTTGCGCCAGCACAAGGTGGTCGGCAAGTTCGTGGAGTTCTATGGGCCGGGCGTGTCCCAGGTCCCCGTCGCAGACCGGGCCACCATCGGCAACATGAGTCCGGAGTACGGCTCAACGATCGCAATCTTTCCGATCGACGCGAAGACCACCGAGTATCTCAGGCTGACCGGCCGTAGTGATCAGCAGATCGCGCTCGTCGAGACGTACGCCAAGACCCAAGATCTGTGGCACTCCGCCGACCGCGAACCGAAATATTCGGAGTACCTGGAGCTTGATCTTGGCAGCGTCGTTCCGAGCATTGCCGGGCCCAAGCGTCCCCAGGACCGAGTGCTGGTCGCCCATGCCAAGCAGGGATTCCGGGAAGCATTGCGCGACTATGTTGCGGCTGAGGAGCTGACCGGCTACGACGAGTCGGTGGATGAGTCATTCCCCGCCTCCGACGTACCGAGTCACGCGACTGCCGACGGCTCCCTAGCGCCGCACGAGTACGGCGAGCAGGTTCCCGCGGACATCGGCCGGCCTAACAAGCAGGTGCCGGTGACACTGGCCGACGGTACGTCGTTCGAGCTCGACCACGGTGCGGTGGTGATCGCAGCGATCACCTCTTGCACCAACACGTCAAACCCCAGTGTGATGATCGGGGCCGCGCTGGTCGCCAAGAAAGCGGTCGAGCGCGGATTGAGTCGCAAGCCATGGGTGAAAACGACCCTGGCCCCTGGATCCAAAGTTGTCAGCGACTATTACGACCGCTCAGGTCTGACGCCCTACTTGGACAAGCTTGGTTTCAACCTGGTCGGCTACGGCTGCACCACCTGCATTGGCAACTCCGGGCCGCTCATCCCGGAGGTCAGCGCAGCCGTCCAGGAAGATGATCTTGCGGTGGTCTCGGTGCTGTCGGGTAACCGGAACTTCGAAGGCAGGATCAACCCCGACGTCAAGATGAACTACTTGGCATCACCGCCGCTCGTGGTGGCGTACGCCCTTGCGGGCACGATGGACATCGACTTGATGCGCGACTCGCTCGGCAGCGACGAGCAGGGCGAGGACGTGTACCTGGCCGACATCTGGCCGACCGAGGCGGAGATCGATGAGATCATCTCTGCCGCAATCGGGGCGGAGATGTTCACCAATTCCTACGCCGATGTCTTCGCTGGTGATGAGCAGTGGCAGTCGTTGCCGACTCCTGAAGGTGAGATCTTCGCCTGGGACACTGACTCGACGTATGTTCGCAAACCGCCCTACTTCGACGGCATGCCCGCCGAGCCGGCACAGGTCGGCGACATCATGGGAGCACGGGTATTGCTCAAACTCGGTGACTCGATCACCACCGACCACATTTCCCCGGCCGGCTCCATCAAGCCGGACTCACCTGCCGGCCAATACCTGTCCGAGCACGGCGTGGAGCGGAAGGACTTCAACTCCTACGGCTCGCGGCGTGGCAACCACGAGGTCATGATCAGAGGAACATTCGCCAACATCCGACTCCGCAACCAGCTTGCCCCCGGGACGGAGGGCGGATTCACCAAGGACTTCGCTTCGCCGGACAAACCGGTTACCACGGTGTATGAGGCGTCTCAGGAATACTTGGCTGAGGGCACTCCGCTGGTGGTGCTGGCTGGCAAGGAGTATGGCTCAGGCTCGTCGCGTGACTGGGCGGCGAAGGGTACAGCGCTACTCGGGGTGAAGGCCGTGATCGCGGAGTCGTACGAGCGGATTCACCGATCGAATCTCATCGGGATGGGTGTGCTGCCGCTGCAGTTCCCGGAGGGTGAGAGCGCCAGTTCGTTCGGACTCACCGGCGAGGAGACATTCGACATCACCGGCGTCACTGAACTCAACGCCGGCCGTACCCCGGCGACGTTGAAGGTCAAGGCTGGTGATGTCAGCTTCGATGCACTGGTGCGTATTGATACCCCCGGGGAAGCCGAATATTACCGCAACGGTGGAATTATGCAGTACGTGCTGCGGTCGTTGATCAAGAAGTAGCAGCGGCCTGCTCGGCCATGCGTAGGGCGACAATTACCTTGACGCGTGGGTCTGTGGAACGACCACGTGCTACCACGGGTAATGGATCGGGTGCTGCGGACGCCTGAGGTCAACGCCCGACGCGCCAGGGTCTGTCAGGACCTGCACGGTCGTGTCTTGGAGATCGGATTCGGCACCGGCCTCAACGTACGCCACTATCCGGCCGAGGTGACTGAGATCTTGGTAGTCGAGCCCTCGCGGACGGCGATGCGGCTTGCTGAGCCACGGAAAGCGGCTGCCTCCACGACCGTCACGCATGTGGGAATCGACGGTGCCCGACTCGACCTGCCGGATGGATCGGTGGATTGCGTGCTCTCCACCTATACCTTGTGCACCATTCCGGATGTGGACGCGGCGCTTGGAGAGATCCGTCGGGTGCTGAAGCCGGGAGGTACGCTGCATTTTCTCGAGCACGGGCGGGCACCGACAGAGGCCGTACGCCGCTGGCAGCGCCGGATCCATCCGCTGCACAGCCGCATCGCCGGAGGTTGCCATCTGGACCGGCCGATCGATGACCTGATCAGCAACGCCGGGCTGGTCATCGGAGGGCTCGAGACCGAATACGGCGATGGGCCCCGGCCGTTTAGCTACCTCTACCTAGGTCAAGCCAAGCGCGGCGCGTGAGTCTCGCCCAATGCCCGGGGGCCTTCCGGTTGAGATGATCGGCAGAAGTGTGGTTGGTCGCGTGGTGGATGGCTGTGGTCACGAATCGACCTCGGTCGCTCGCCTAGCCGATAGCTCTCTTGATCTTCCCTGCGTACTCGTCCATCTCGCCTTGCGCGTAGCGAGTCCTCGGCCAAAAGAACCCCCGCAATCCGTCGCCTCTGCTCCGCGGCACGACGTGAACATGCAGGTGGGGTACCGATTGGCTGACGACGTTGTTGATCGCCACGAACGTCCCTTGCGCGCCGAGCGCGTGAACCACCGCCCGCGCGACCCGCTGCGTGCTGATCACGAGAGGCTGCATGAGACTCTGCGGCAGATCGAGCAACGTGTCGACGTGCTGTAGTGGTGCGACGAGGACGTGACCCTTGAAGACCGGCCGATGATCGAGGAACGCGATCACCTCGTTAGTGCGGAGGACCACCGCCGCATCAAGGTCGCCACGGCCGATCTGGCAGAACAGGTCGTTTGACGTCGCCGGTTGAGGGGACTCTGTCACGGCACGAGGCTAATGCCACTGCCCGGGTGGCGAGTCAAGGCGGGGCTGAGCGGGCGGGCGCCCTTCGTATCCGTATGGTCTTCGATGGGCCTGGACCTGGTCTCTCTGTCGCGGTCGACGAACTCGTGCCACCACATATCCTGAATCGCAGCCCTGTACCTGTCCTTCGGCGACGCGCTCCCTAGGTCATGGTCATCGAACGTGAATTCGAATATCATGGTTTCCCATGAGTATTTCCGCCTACGTGCCGCCTGGCTGGCCCGGCCAGGTTCGGCCGCCCGAAGCGCCTGATTGGGAGACCACAGCGATCGCGTATCTGCTGGATTGCTGCCCGGCCGACTTTCGCGCCTATCGCGTGCTGCGCAACCATCCCGTTGTGCTGGCGCAGTTTGCAAGCCATTTTGTCAACGCCCAGCACGAGGCGGCACAACGAGGGCTGACCGACGTCCGCACCAGCCTGAATGAATACGTCGAGCCGGATGTTGTGGAGGCAGCAACCCAGGCATGGCTGGAACAAGGTGCTCGGCTGGCCCGCACCCGTCGCGCGGTGGCACTTCTGGATGAGGCTCTGCGCGGGCGCGTGTTCGTTCGAAAGCTGTGAGCTGTGGAAAGCAGCTGGACGTCATTCGGCAGCACTCCCATTTGGGGAGCGGTCGAACACGTAAACTCAAGCCCATGTCAGCCGCCCCGTACGGACTGTTGAGCTCGATCCATAGCCCACAAGACTTACGGGACCTGACGCCTGATCAGCTAACGGAGCTGAGTCTGGAAATCCGGTCCTTCCTGATCGAGCAGGTGTGCCAGACCGGGGGCCACCTTGGACCCAACCTCGGAGTCATCGAGCTGACGCTCGCGGTGCATCGGGTCTTCGACTCGCCACGCGATCCGATCATCTTCGACACTGGGCATCAGAGCTACGTGCACAAGATCCTGACCGGCCGCCAAGATCAATTCCCCACTCTGCGGCAGCGCCACGGGCTGTCGGGATACCCGAGCCCGGAAGAGTCGGAGCACGACTGGGTTGCGAACTCACACGCATCAACCGCGCTCAGCTACGCCGACGGGCTGGCGAAGGCCATTCGGCTGCAGCGCAAGCCGGCCACTGTTGTCGCGTTCGTCGGAGACGGCGCTCTCACGGGCGGGATGGCATGGGAAGCGTTGAACAACATCGCTGCCTCGGACGACCTGCCGCTAGTGATCGTGGTGAACGACAACGGCCGGTCCTACACCCCGACGGTTGGAGGCGTGGCGCGGCACCTGACGGGACTGCGCACCAACCCGCGCTACGAGCAGATCTTGGAGCTGGTGAAACGCACTGTCAGTCGGGCGCCGCTGGTCGGCAACGCCGCGTACGACATCTTGCACGGCATCAAGATCGGGCTGAAGGACGTTCTTGCTCCGCAGGGACTCTTCTCCGACCTGGGCCTGAAGTACGTCGGCCCGATCGATGGTCACGACATTGCTGAAGTCGAGCGTGCGCTGCGGCAGGCCAAGCATTTCGGCGGTCCGGTCCTGGTGCATTGCATCACGCGCAAGGGCAATGGCTTCAAGGCCGCCGAGAACCATGAAGAGGACCGCTTCCACGCCGTCGGCAAGATCAACGCCATCACCGGCGAGGCGATCGGCGGTTCAGCAGGCCCGATGTGGACCGAGCTGTTCTCCGAAGAACTCCTCCGGATGGGCAGTGCGGACGATCGAGTCGTCGCCATTACGGCGGCCATGGTCTATCCGACGGGCCTGCATCGATTTGCACAGGCGTTCCCCGATCGCTGCTTCGACGTTGGGATCGCCGAGCAGCACGCCGTCACGTCGGCAGCTGGTCTTGCCATGGGTGGCTT
>JBKPBV010000121.1:0-14511 GCA_046727055.1 Actinomycetota bacterium
GGGTTGCTGCGCGGCGACCGGTCGGGGAGCGGATTCATGACTGGAAAGAGGTCTATCCGGGCACACCGGGGTTGGCTGTGCTGCCGATCATCTCCGAGCAAGCAGGCCGTTGCATGGACTGCGGCATCCCGTTCTGCCACACCGGCTGCCCATTGGGGAATTTGATTCCCGAATGGAACGACCTGGTGTGGCGCAGCGATTGGGACGAAGCGCTGGAGCATCTGCACGCAACCAATAACTTCCCCGAGTTCACCGGCCGGCTATGTCCGGCACCATGCGAGACCGCATGTGTGGTTGGCATCAACCGTGAGCCGGTGACGATCAAGAATGTCGAAGTCGCGATCATCGACAAGGCCTGGGATGAGCGCCGAGTCACGTCGCAGCCGCCGGAGTGGCATACCGGCAAGCGAGTCGCGGTAGTCGGGTCAGGGCCAGCGGGCCTGGCCGCCGCGCAGCAGCTGACCCGTGCGGGGCACACGGTCGCTGTCTTCGAGCGGGCTGACGCGCCGGGGGGGCTGCTGCGCTACGGCATTCCCGAGTTCAAGATGGAGAAGTCGGTGCTTGATCGGCGCATTCAGCAGATGAAAGACGAGGGCACCAACTTTCATTGCGGGATTGAGGTTGGGGTCAAGATCACTGGCCCGGAGCTCAAGGAACGTTACGACGCGATCGTGTTGGCAGTCGGCTCAACTGTTGGTCGGGACCTGCCGGTGCCTGGACGCCACCTGGATGGCATCCACCAGGCCATGGAGTACCTGCCGCAGGCCAACCGGGCCGCGTTGGGCCGCTACGTGGAGAACCAGATCACTGCGAAGGGCAAGCATGCCGTGATCATCGGTGGCGGGGACACCGGCGCTGACTGCCTCGGTACCGCGATCCGGCAGCAGGCAAAGTCAATCGTCCAACTGGAGATCATGCCGACGCCCCCGGACGAGCGGCCTCCAAACCAGCCCTGGCCGACGTACCCGATGATCTATCGGGTCTCCTCTGCGCATGAGGAGGCGGGGGAGCGTGTCTATTCGGTATCGACATCGGAGTTCATCGGTGATTACCACGGCAACGTCGCCTCACTGCGAATGTCGGAAGTGAGGTTCGAGGCGGGCAAGATCGTCCCAATCGAGGGCACCGATAGAGAGATTCCGGCGGAGCTCGTGCTACTGGCCATGGGCTTCATCGGCCCCGAGAAGGAGACGATCGTCTCCCAGCTTGGGGTTGGCCTTGACGAGCGCGGCAATGTGGCGCGGGACAAGGACTACGCCACCAATGTGGATGGGGTCTTCGTCTGCGGTGATGCCGGTCGCGGTCAGTCGCTGATCGTCTGGGCGATCGCCGAGGGCCGCGCGTGCGCCGCCGGTGTCGATGAGTACCTGTCCGGAACGACCAAGCTGCCTCGACCAATCCCACCCACCGCTCGACCGATGCTGGTGTGACCACAGTCGGGAACGGCCGGCAGATTGCAATCGAAATATCAGCCGTCGGTCGCGGGTCAGATGGCGGCTCTGGGTATCGGGGTCACGGTGTCCGCCGCCATCGAACTCGTGAAGCCGGTTTGTGCCGACGATCCACAGATCGCCCCATGCGACGAATCGTCCCCATTGATCGAAGATCTCGTGCTGCGGCTCGACGGGGATCTCCGCAGCTCGATGCAGTATCCGGATGACCGACTCCCAAGGTGACTCGCTTCGCTCGTCGAGCATGCCGATGATCCGACGAAGCATGGGTGCGCCGCGGCGACGCTGTGCCGCAGTCTCGACCAGTTCGTCTATCGTGCAGTGGTGTTCATCGTCGGCTTCGTGATGTTGTTCATCTTCAGTGGGATTGGCAACGGGTCGACGTACAAGATGATTCCGGCGATCTTCCACGCCAAGGCGCAGCTCGAGGTCGGCGCTGGGTTTGATCTGGCGGAGGCTGATCAGCGCGCGATCCGGCGGGCTGGTGCGTTGATTGGGTTGGGTGGGGCTGTCGGCGCGCTCGGTGGCGTCATGGTAAACCTGGCGTTCCGGCAGTCTTTCCTCTCTCTCTCTCTCTCTCTCTCTCTCTGAAATGCAGCGATGGCGCCTACATCGCGTTCATTGCCTGTTACGTGTTTTGCTGTCTGGTGAGCTGGACTGTCTTCAGGCGGCAGCGGCCCGGGCGGCTGCTAGGCGTGTGAGTCTGCTTTCTTGATCAGGTTTCTTGGTACGCGTCCAGTGGGGTGGACACGGCGATGCGGTGCGTTCCATCTGCAGCCGTGACCACTTGGTAAGCGTTGTGTTCTACGCCTGCCGCCTCCCCGCTGCCGTCGAGATTCTCCAGGATGAGACGACCCACCCAGATGCCCGGAACTTCGATGTCGGTCACGATGTCGCGGGCACGCACCCCCTGGATTCCGCGATTGCGGTAGTAGCGCTGGCCCTGGCTGAAGAAGTCGCGGGACTGCTGGGGGTCGGTGATGGCAAGGCAACCCATCGCTGTCACTGCCAGAGATGGGTAGTTGTAGATGGCGGCGAGCCCCTCAATGTCGCCGGCGGTGAGGTATCCGGTGTATCGGGCGAAGAACTCCTCGATCGACTCGGCGGGCGTTTTGACCGGTTGCATGCGGTCCACGCTACGGATCAATGCCGCCCGGCCCGTGGCGGGAATCCGGGTAATTTCGTCGCATGACCCCAGGCGTGCGATTAAATGCCGAGTCACGTGACAGTTACCTCACCCTACGCAGGGTTGAGCGGCAGCAGCGGCTGGTCGAGCTTCTCGGTGCGGTTCGGCGGCCGATCCCCAACCCGGTGCTGGCCCGCCAGCTCGGGGTCGGCCTGCGCACGGTGGAACGAGATCTCGCCAGACTGCGCGAGTCGGGCGTGCCAATCGAGTCGCTGCCGGGTCCTCATGGCGGTAGCCGGCTGCCTCGACGCGCCGCGCCGAATCCGGTGCCACTGACCTTCGACGAGATCGCCGCCTTGATTGCGAGTCTCGCAGCTCTCGGCCCGACCTCCACCCAGAGCTCAGAGTCCGCCATGCGTGCCCTCGTGCGGGCGATCGCACCTGAGAACTCCGAGGTCCTGCGGTAATTGCGGCAGTCCGATCGCGTTTCTCCCCTCCACCGTGCGCTCGACCGGCCTGATCTCCCAAGATCAGCGCGCGGACACGAGCATCGGCACCTCACCCGTGGGACGAAGGGTCAAATATGGATCTGGTCGCACATCCAGCTGGTCGGGGCTCTGGAGCTGGTAGCGCTGCGCGATCATTGCCAGCGTCAGATGACTCTCCATCAAAACGAAATCCGTCCCCAGGCACTTGCGTTGTCCGGCGCCGAACGGGAAGTATGCCCAGCGCTGGATTCCCGTTCGGCTTGCGGGCAGAAACCGCGTCGGCTCGAACTGTTCAGGGTCCACCCAGAAGTCCGAATGATCTCCTCGACCACTGCATTCAGGTATTGAGCAGCACGACGGAAAGCCAAGTTGTCGCGTGTCGGCATTCGATACAGCCACGGCAGGTACGGAGTGGGCGAGACGATCCTCCGGTTGATCACTTCCAGCGCGGTAACGAAGACCTAGCTACAGCCGGAAGTTGTTGAGAGAGTTCCGTCCCGAACGAGGCCCGGATCACGACGGTCAGGGTCAGCTTTCTCATCTCGGAGAACAGCGCGATCGCCCTGCGGCCTTGACCCGGGGGTTCCAGCCCTTTCAACACGTCTGCAATGGCCTCGGTCATGACCATGCAGGTTGGTTCCAGGCGGCCGTGTTGGAAGACCGGCTGAGCCAGGCGCCGCTGTCGCTTCCGATCCTGACCGTCAGCCGTCACAAGCCAGTTTCCGACGAGCGGCGTGACCTTGTTCCAGATCGTGCCTTTGACGTAGATGTCTTCGCATCAACCAGGACGTGCCGTACCTGGTCAGGGTGGCTGAACTGCTCGACAAAGATGTAGCCCATCCGATAGCGGACGACATCACCTAGCAGTTGCTGGCTCGTGCTGAACAGCCTCAGCGGATCCCGTCGTCGCTCCTTCAGATGACTGAACAACCAGTGACCAGGTGGCATCGGCGCGAGCGGGCGCTGCTGGCTGACAACTTCACGCGAAGTCTCAGCCGTAGCCGCCCATAGTCCCAGTCTGAGCCCGTTTGCTCGCAAAGTCAGCGGCTCTTTCCTGCCGTGACGGGGAGCGAGCAGCCGATTCGCTGGCTGGGTGCACGCCAATAGCTGGGACGATGGTGAGGTGGCTACCTACGTTGCCTTCCTGCGCGGTGTCAACCTCGGTCCCAACAACAAGATCTCGATGCCAGCGCTGCGCGCGATGGCAGAAGATCTCGGGTACAGCGATGTCGCGACCTACATCAATAGCGGCAACCTGATAGTCACGTCGCCGAAGAAAGCGGCGACCGTAGAGCGAGAGGTCACCGAGGCGATCAAGGACACCTTCGGTCGCCCAATCGATGTTGCTGTGCGGACACCGGCGCAACTGAAGAGTCTCTTGGCCGAGAACCCCTTTCCGGACGGGAACCCGAGCCAGGTCACGGTGGCCTTTCTGATGAAGGCGCCTGCGGCGGACGCGAAGCAGAAGGTGGCCGCCGTCGCGAAGGACTACGAGCCGTTCACCTTCTCCGGCCAGCAGGTCTTTGTCAACTACTCGCAGGGCATTGGAAGGAGCAAGCTCGCCGAGAAGTTCAGCGACATCATCGGCGTGAGCTCGACAGTCCGCAATATCCGGACGATCGAAAAGGTGCTGGCGCTTTGCGGGGACTGAGCGCCTCCTCCGCTGTGCTGTCAGAGGCGCGTCGCAGACTAGTAGGGGGATCGGGCGACTAATGTAGGCGCTTGCTGAGCTTCCCCGCCCGCGTCCGGCAAGACCCTCGCCGTACGCAACCAGCATGGTTCGATTTTTGGAGGTTGGTGCAGGTATGCCGGGGAGCAGCCAGCCTAGGGACGCTTCATTTGTCCACCTGCACGTGCATTCGGAGTACTCGATGCTCGACGGGGCGGCTCGAGTGGCCGACCTGTTCTCCGGCTGTGAGCAGATGGGGATGCCTGCCATCGCGGTTACTGACCACGGCCACACCTTCGGCGCGTACGAGTTCTACAAGGCTGGGAGGGCAACATCGGTCAAGCCGATCGTCGGGACCGAGGCCTATCTGACTCCGAAGACCCATCGCTCGGAGCGACGGCGGGTGCTCTGGGGTGACGGCGGCACCGACGATGTTTCTGGAGGTGGCGCGTTTACCCATCTGACCATCTGGGCCGAGAACACCCCCGGCATGCACAACCTGTTTCGGCTGAGCTCGCTCGCGTCCCTCGAGGGTTATTTCTACAAGCCTCGTATGGATCGCGAGCTGCTCGCCCGGTACGCGAGCGGGCTGATTGCCACGACCGGCTGCCCGGGCGGGGAAGTGCAGACATACCTCCGGCTGGGTCATTACGACGAGGCCCTTGCCAGTGCCGCGGAGTTCCGCGATCTGTTCGGTGCCGGCAACTATTACGTGGAGCTGATGGACCACGGGATCGCGATCGAGCGCCGGGTCCGCGAAGACCTGCTGCGGATCGCGCGAGAGCTCAAGTTGCCGCTTGTCGCCACCAACGATCTCCATTACACCCACCAGGCCGACGCCGCAGCTCACGAGGTGCTGCTCTGCGTGCAGACCGGCTCCACCATGGCCGAGGGGAACCGCTTCAAGTTCCAAGGCGACAGCTACTATCTCAAACCGCCGGCCGAGATGCGCGCGTTGTTCTCCGAGCTTCCCGAGGCGTGTGACAACACGTTGGCGATCGCGGAGCGTTGTAACGTCTCCTTCACCGGTGGCAACGGCACCTATATGCCGCATTTCCCTTGTCCAGAAGGGGAAACGGAAGACACCTGGTTCGTCCATGAGGTTCAGGCCGGCTTGCGCCGGCGCTATCCGGGCGGGATTCCCGACGCAGTGCGCAAGCAGGCCGACTTCGAGACCAGCGTGATCATCTCGACGGGCTTCGCCGGCTACTTCCTGGTGGTCGCGGACTTCATCAATTGGGCAAAAGAGCACGGCATCCGTGTCGGCCCGGGCCGCGGTTCCGGTGCTGGCTCGATCGCCGCGTACGCGATGCGCATCACTGATCTTGACCCACTGGTACATGGGCTGATCTTCGAGCGGTTCCTCAACCCAGACCGCGTCTCGATGCCGGACTTCGACATCGATTTCGACGAGCGTCGGCGCGGCGAGGTGATCCGCTATGTCACCGAGAAGTACGGCGACGACCGGGTCAGCCAGATTGTCACGTACGGCACGATTAAGGCCAAGCAGGCAGTCAAGGATGCCTCCCGTGTGCTCGGCTATCCGTTCGGTGTCGGGGAGAAGATCACCAAGGCCATGCCACCATCGGTGCTGGGCAGGGACGTCCCGCTTGCCAGGATTTTCGATCGCGACGATCCACGCTACGGCGAAGGTGCAGAGTTCCGGGCCCTCTATGAAGTCGATCCTGATGTCAAGACGGTGGTGGACACCGCCAAGGATCTGGAAGGCCTGAAGCGGCAGTGGGGCGTGCACGCGGCCGGCGTGATCATGTCGAGCGAGCCGTTGCTCGACATCATCCCGATCATGCGCCGGGAGCAGGACGGCGCCATCATCACCCAGTTCGACTATCCGACCTGCGAGGCACTCGGCCTGGTGAAGATGGACTTTCTCGGTCTGCGCAACCTCACCGTACTTGAGGACACGGTCGCCAACATCTCGCTCAACCGCGGGTTCCAGCTGGTGCTGGAGGATCTGCCCTTGGACGACGCGGCAACTTATGCCTTGCTGGGTCGAGGCGAGACTCTCGGGGTGTTTCAGCTTGACGGCGGGCCTATGCGTTCGCTGCTGCGGCTGATGCGCCCGGACAACTTCGAGGACATTTCCGCGGTCCTGGCGCTTTACCGACCGGGTCCCATGGGAGCGGATAGCCACACGAACTATGCGCTGCGCAAGAACGGGCGGCAGCAGATCACACCGATTCATCCTGAGCTGGCCGAGCCACTCGCGGAGATCCTGGACACCACACACGGGCTGATCGTCTATCAGGAGCAGGTCATGGCGATCGCCCAGAGGGTGGCGGGTTTTACTCTCAGCCAGGCGGACAACATGCGCCGCGCCATGGGCAAGAAGAAGAAGGAGATTCTCGACGCAGAGTTTGTGCCGTTTTCCGAAGGCATGCAGGCGAACGGCTACTCCAATGCAGCGATTACCGCGCTCTGGGACACCCTGGTTCCGTTCTCCGATTACGCCTTCAACAAAGCCCACACGGCGGCGTATGGGATGGTCTCCTACTGGACGGCTTACCTCAAGGCCAACTACCCGGCCGAGTTCATGGCCGCGCTTCTCACCTCGGTCGCCGACGACAAAGACAAGCTGGCCGTCTACCTGAACGAGTGCCGCCGCACGGGTATCCAAGTGCTGCCGCCGGACGTCAACGAATCAGCAGCCAACTTCACCCCGGTCGGTGCCGACATCCGCTTCGGTTTGACGGCGGTACGCAACGTCGGGCACAACGTCGTCGATGGGATCGTCGCTGCTCGGGAGAGTCACGGCAAGGCGGTGAATTTCCACGGCTTCTTGGACCAGGTGCCGTTGGTGGTCTGCAACAAGCGGGTGATCGAGTCGTTGATCAAGGCGGGAGCCTTCGAGTCGATGGGCCATTCCCGCCGGGCGTTGATGAGTATTTACGAGGCAGCCGTAGACGCGGTGCTTGACCTCAAGCGCAACGAGGCGAATGGCCAGGATGATTTGTTCGGCGAGTTTGCCGAGACCGACCCGGTGCTCACCGGCAGCGTTCCCGGCCTCCATGACTGGGACAAGAGAACGAAGCTGGCGTTCGAGCGCGAGATGCTCGGTCTTTATGTCAGCGATCATCCCCTGCAGGGACTAGAGCACATCTTGGCTGCGGAACGCGACATGAGCATCGGGGAGCTGCTCGCCGACGACGGCCCACGGGACAACACCGTGACCATTGCGGGAATGATCACCAACATCACCCGCAAGACCACCAGGCGCGGGGATATCTGGGCGGTGATCACTGTGGAAGACCTGGAGGCATCGATCGAGGTCCTACTCTTTCCCCGGGCGTACGAGATGGTGTCCACGGTGCTGGCCACCGACACAGTGGTGAAGATCAAGGGCAGGGTGAAGGTCGAGGATGACGTCGTCTCACTGAACGCCTCCGAGCTCAGCCTCCCCGACATCAGCCACGCTCCGAGCGGTCCTGTGGTGATCTCGCTGCCCGCAACACGGTGTACGCCGCAACTGGTGCAACAGCTCCGTGACGTCCTGGCCTCACATCCTGGTTTTACCGAGGTACGGCTAAGACTCCAGTCGGCTGAAAAGACGACGGTCATGAAACTGGACGAGCGACTGCGGGTAACGCCGTCGCCTCCGCTGATGGCCGACCTCAAGGCGCTGCTAGGTCCGTCGTGTCTGGTGTCGTAACCGAAGGTGCGCCAACCCGCGCGCGGCATACTTGGCGGCTGGCCGCTCGGTTGGGTGGCTTCGCAGCCGCGTCGCTGTGTCTGGGTGCTGCGGCCGGGGTGCTCTGGTGGCTGGTAGTGGAGCCACCGGCGTATGAGTTGAACAGCAATGGAGGAGCGACGATATCGGAGCGAGGACTCACCGAGTTCATCGCCGCCGATGCGTGGTTCTGTGCAATTGGCCTAGTGGTGGGTGTCCTGATCGGCTTGGCTGCATGGCGCTGGCTACGCACCCTCGGTTGGACAGTGGTGCTAGTAGTCCTGGCCTGCGCGACTGCATCAGCGCTGACTTGCTGGCTGGTGGGTTACCGGCTCGGACCGGGTGATTTCTCAGCTCGCCTGGCTGCGGCGCAACCAGGAGAGCTGGTGGCGATCCCGCTGACACTGCGAGCCCCCGCATCACTGCTCACCTGGCCGTTCTTCGCGATAATCCCGGTGCTCCTGGGATCCTCCCTCGCCCGCGACGATGAGGAACCGCGGCCGCTGTTGCGCCGGCGAGCGCGCTCAGCTCACCAAGCGTAGTAAGGCCGTCACGGAGATCGCGATCAAGAACACCACCAGGAAACCGCGCCGCAGCAGCAAAGCGATGACCCCGGCGGCAACCCCAGCGAGAACCCGCCAGTCCAGCGAGTAGCGGCCGCGACCATCGAACAGCTCCACAGCCACCAGCGCGGACAACATGGCAATGGGCAGCAACTGAGCAATTCGCTGCACCTTGGAATGGTTCAAGATCGATTCGGGGAGCGAGACCCCTGCCAGCTTCAGCAGATAGCAGCCAACCGCTGCAACTATGATCGCCAACCACATCGAGCTCACATGGGCTCCCTGTCATTGGTTCGTTGAGCGCCTTCCCGATTCGGAAGCAACCCGCCAACCAACGCCACAACCGCTGCCGCGACCACCGGAATTCCGGGCGGGGCCAGCGGTACCAGTGCCAGCGCTACTGCTGCACCTCCTAGTGCGACCCAGCTCGCGTGGCGCTGCCGCAGCATGGGCCAGAGCAGGGCCAAGAAGACGGCTGGTGCCGCAGCATCAAGTCCGATATCGGCGGGGTTGACTGCGCGGCCGACGAGCGCCCCAGCCAGGCTCCCCACCTGCCACAAGGAGAACAAGATCAGGCCGGAGGCCCAGAAGGCATAGCGCTGAGCGCGAGCCGTGGCCTGGCTGATGGCCATCGCGGTTGTCTCATCGATCACGAAGTGAGCGGTCCACAACCTGGCGAATCCGCGAGGGTGCAAGATCTCTGAAACAGGCACTCCGTAAAAGGCGTTACGTACGCCCAGCAGAAGGCTCGAGGGCACTGCTGTAAAGGGCAACCCCCCTGAGGCGGTCACGCCGACAAAAGCGAACTGGGAGGCGCCGGTGAACATCACCAGGCTCAGCACCATGGTTTGTGCCAGCGTCAGTCCCGAGCCAACCGAGATAGCACCGAAGGATGCGCCGAAGGCCATTGCATAAAGGCCGATGCCGATTGCGGCTCTCAAGATCACGCCGCGTCCTGGCAGCGGCTCCTCCATGAATCTCCTCAAGAAGCTGGCGCTCCGACGGGTGAGATATTAATCAGCCCCGCTGACATGCAATCCGTAGAATCTGTCCGTGCTTCGGGTGATCAACCTTCGCGGCCGGCGCGCGGCCGGCGAGCGGCTAGACTACGCCGCCATCGTGCCCCGGGCCGACTTTGATGTGGCTGCCGCAACCGAGGTCGTGCGACCGATCTGTGAGGATGTCGCGCGGCGCGGAGTGGCCGCACTGGCCGATTACTCGGTGCGTTTTGATCGAGTGCTTCCTACCAGCTTCCGGGTGCCACCTGCAGCTCTGGTGAACGCCGCCGCCCGGCTGCATCCTGACTTGCGCAAGGCGTTCGCGACAGCGATCGAGCGGCGGCGCCGCGTCAGCGAGACCGAGCTTGGCGATACCGGCGGCGAAGTCAGCGTGGCACCTGGGGCAGTAGTACGCCGCCGCATGGTTCCTGTCAGCCGGGTTGGCTTGTACGTGCCGGGCGGGTTGGCGCCGCTGGCCTCCAGCGTGATCATGAACGTGGTTCCAGCGCAGGTCGCCGGCGTACCCTCCATCGCGCTCGCCTCGCCCCCGCAGATCGAGTTCGGCGGCCAGCCGCATCCCAACATCCTGGCGCTCTGCCACATCCTCGGTGTTAACGAGGTTTATGCCGTGGGCGGGGCGCAGGCGATCGCGATGTTCGCACACGGTGTCGTAGGCCTGTGTCGCCAGGTCGATCTGGTGAGCGGGCCGGGCAACATTTTTGTGGTGGCAGCGAAGCGCCTCCTCAAGGGCCGCGTCAGCATCGACGCCGAGGCTGGGCCGACCGAGATTGCCGTACTCGCGGATCGCACCGCGAATCCGGTCCTTGTTGCAGCCGATCTCATATCCCAGGCCGAGCACGATCCGCTCGCAGCCGCTGTGTTGATCACCGACTCAGACGAGCTGGCCGAGGACACTCAGGCCGAGCTTTCGGCGCAGGTGCCCTCGACCAAGCATGTGGAACGCATCGTCCAGTCGTTGGCGGGTCGGCAGTCCGCAATCGTCATGGTGGACGACATCGACCAGGGCATCGACGTTGCTAACGGCTACGCAGCCGAACACCTCGAGGTTCAAACAGCCGACCCGGAGCGGGTGGCGTCCATGATCACCAACGCCGGGGCGGTCTTCGTAGGACCGTGGTCACCGGTCTCTCTGGGCGACTACTGCGCCGGAAGCACTCACGTGCTGCCGACCGGTCGGTGCGCCTGCCACTCTTCCGGGCTGAATGCGCGGAGCTTCCTCAAGATGATGCATGTAGTGAGCTACACGCAGCGTGCGTTTGCCGAAGTCGCCCGCAAGGTGGAGGTGTTTGCCGACGCGGAGGATCTGCCGGCTCACGGTGCCGCCATCGCCCGAAGGTTCTTCCCATCGACACGCACACCGTGATGTCGCCGGCCACCGCAAGTCCGGCGCTCGATGAGCTCCCGTTGCGGCCCGAGCTTGTTGGCGAGCAGCCGTACGGAGCCCCCCAGCTCGATGTCGCGGTCTGCTTGAACGTCAACGAGAACCCGTATCCACCGGGCGAACAGGTGATCAGCGAAATCGCAACCGCCGTCGCCGAAGCCGGTCGCTCGCTGAACCGATATCCCGAGCGCGACGCGCTTGCGCTGCGCGCTGACCTGGCGCGTTACCTCAGTCACGGGCTGACCGCCGAGCAGATCTGGGCCGCCAATGGCAGCAATGAGGTGATGCTGCACGTGTTGCTCGCTTTTGCGGGGCCCGGTCGGCGGGTGCTCTCCTTCGCGCCGACGTACTCGATGTACCCCGAGTACGCCCGCGACACCCACAGCGAGTGGCGCACCGTTCCGCGCCGCGACGACTTCACCATCGATTCCGAGACGGCGGTGTCCGCGGTCCTGGAAATCCACCCCGATGTGGTGCTGATCACCAGCCCGAACAATCCCACTGGCACCGCCGTTGCCTTGGAAACCGTTCGCGCCATCTGCGACGTCGCGCACGGTGTGGTCGTGGTTGATGAGGCCTACTACGAGTTCGCGCGCAACGGCACTCCCAGTGCGCTTGAGCTGCTTCCGAGCTATCCGAGGCTTGCGGTCAGCCGGACCATGTCGAAGGCCTTCGCGTTCGCAGCCGGGCGGTTGGGTTATCTCGCCGCCGCTCCGGCGTTCGTCGAGGCGCTTCGGATCGTACGGCTGCCTTATCACCTCTCAGCGCTCACCCAGGCCGCTGCCCGGGTTGCTCTCGCCCATGCGCCGGAGATGCTGGCTAGGGTTGACGAGTTGCGTCAGTCGCGCGACGATCTTGCGATCTTTCTCGCGAACCAAGGGCTGCAGGTCGCCGAATCGGATGCCAACTTCGTACTCTTCGGGCGATTCGCCGACCGCCACGCTGTGTGGCGGGCACTGCTAGACCGCGGGGTATTGATTCGGGAGACCGGACCTGAAGGCTGGTTACGGGTATCGGCCGGCACACCGGCTGAGATGCAGGCGTTCAAAGATGCACTCACAGCCGTGCTGGAGACCCAAATCAACAAGGAGCTGCCATGAGCAAGACCCGCATCGCGAGCCTGGAACGACAGACATCTGAGTCCAAGATCAGGATCAGCCTGGATCTCGACGGCACTGGCCAGGCCCAGATCTCGACCGGTGTCGGGTTTTTCGACCACATGCTGACCGCTTTCGCCGCGCACTCCCTGATCGACCTTGAGGTGGAGAGCGCTGGCGACTGGCACATCGACGCTCACCACACCGTCGAGGACACGGCAATCGTGCTCGGTCAGGGACTTCGCATGGCGCTCGGCGACAAGCGGGGGATTCACCGATTCGGCAGTGCACTGGTGCCGCTGGACGAGGCACTGGCTCAGGCAGTGGTCGATGTCTCGGGGCGGCCTTATTGCGTTCACACCGGGGAGCCGGCCGGGCAGGAGTACGTGCTCATCGGTGGCACACCAGGAGCCGGCGGCGCTCCAGCGAGCATTCCTTACACCGGCTCACTGACCCGGCACGTGATGGAGACACTTGCCTTCCACGCTCACGTTTGCCTGCACCTGATGGTGATCTCCGGTCGCGATCCGCACCATGTTGTCGAATGCCAGTACAAGGCCGTGGCACGGGCACTCAGAGATGCGATTGCCTTCGATCCGCGCATCGACCGCATACCGAGCACAAAAGGAGCCTTGTGACCGCAGTAGTCGTACTCGACTACGGCTCTGGCAACATCCACTCGGCGGAAAGGGCAGTCGCACGCGCCGGTGCCGCGGTCACCGTCACCAGCGATGCCCGCCTCGCTACGGCTGCCGACGGCTTGGTGTTGCCGGGCGTCGGGGCTTTTGCCGCGTGCATGGCCGGTCTGGTTGCTGTTGGCGGGCCCGAGATCATCGCCGGGCGCCGTACTGTAGGTCGCCCTACGCTCGCCATCTGCGTCGGCCACCAGGTACTGTTCGAGGCCGGCATCGAGCATGGCGTGCGCGCCGAGGGATGCGGTATCTGGCCCGGGCTGGTGGAGCGCCTGCACGCCGAGCGGCTTCCGCACATGGGATGGAACACCATCGAGGCGGCCGACGGCAGCCAGCTGTTTGCAGGGATCGAATCGGAACGGTTCTACTTCGTGCACACCTACGGCGTACGCGCACTGGCGGAGTCGTCGGAACGGCGGATCACCTGGGCTGAGCACGGCGGAGACCGGTTCGTTGCGGCTGTCGAGGAGGGCCCGATCTGGTCGACCCAGTTCCACCCAGAGAAGTCCGGTGATGCAGGCGCTCGGCTGATACGCAACTGGGTAACAACGCTATGAAAGGCTGGCGGAATGGTAAGCCAGACGCGCTGGCTCGACTACTGCCTGGCCAAGGCGGGCGCCTGGCAGGACGAGCCTTGGGAAGGTGATGTCGTCGTGAAAGTCGGGGACAAGATCTTTGCGTTCCTGGGAGACGAGTCGGCTATCGGCTTGAAGTGTGGCGACCGCGAAACTGCCGATCTACTCCTTGACCGCTATCACGGTGCCGCGTCGAAGATGGCCTACATCGGCAAGCACGGATGGAACACCTTCCAGCTGGACGGAACGATCCCGCCCGACGAGATCCAGGACCTGATCGACACTTCGTACGACCTGATCGTCGCGAAGCTGCCAAAGGCACGGCGTCCAGCGTAGCCGGGTCCGGGCGATAGGGTCATCTGGTGTATTCGGCAAGTCCCTCACATGCGGCCGCTGGCGCCGACCGGCTCGTCTTGTTGCCTGCGGTCGACATCGCAGGAGGCCAGGCGGTGCAGCTCGTGCAGGGCCGTGCAGGCTCTGAGAACCGGTTCGGCGACCCGCGGGCCGCGGCGCAGCGCTGGCAGGATGCGGGGGCTGAATGGATCCACCTGGTTGACCTTGACGCCGCGTTCGGACGCGGTAGCAATGCCGAAATCATCACCGAACTGACCTCACACCTGCGGCTCGACGTCGAGCTGTCCGGCGGCATCCGGGACGATGAATCGCTGGAACGGGCACTCGAGTCCGGATGCGCCCGAGTGAACATTGGCACGGCCGCATTGGAGCGGCCCGAGTGGTGCGAGGGAATAGTTGATCGATATGGGG
>JBKPBV010000122.1:0-9880 GCA_046727055.1 Actinomycetota bacterium
AGACTCAGTCGCGTCGAGTTTCCGTCTGCTGCTACGACCATTGGAGCAGTGAAGCGGCGGCCATCCTTGGTGCGGACTCCCACGATGCGCTCGCTGCGGGAGTCCATGATCGGCTCCACAACGTTGCTGAGCTCGTACAGCGATGCCCCTGCCGCCACGGCATGGCGCGCCAGCAACTGATCAAGATCGGCACGCGGCCTGACGAGGCCGTACGCCGGGAAGTCAGCAAGATCAGGCCATTCCAGCTCAAACGGACGCTCGCCGCCGTAGATCCGCAGGCCTTTGTTGTGCAGCCAGCCGGCTTCCGGAGAAGTGTCAACACCGAGCCGGATCAGCTGCCGCGTGCCCCGTGGCGTGAGGCCGTCACCGCAGACCTTCTCCCGCGGAAACCGGCTCTTCTCCAGCAGTGAGACGTGGAGACCATGGCGAGCCAGGTGGGTAGCCGTAGCCGATCCCGCTGGTCCAGCGCCGACCACGACCACGTCGGCGTCGATCTCCGGCGCGGTCGAACGATCGGGTACGTCAGGTTCCGCGTACGGGCCAGGCCCGTTCGTGGTGACCGGCATGGCGTCTCCTGAAAGTCTCCCCAATAGGACTTAGTGAAAAACTTCACTAAGTCTTCATGCAGAGTCTACGACTTCCAACAGACGGTCCGTGGTGTTGGGTCCACAGACACCCAAAACGTGCTAGATCTCAACCGTGCAAGGGTTGCGAGCGTCGCGGAGCCAGCCGCGGATCGAAGCACTCGCACGGAGAATTGAACAGGTGAGCCGCGCGGGCCGGCTCTTCCGAAGTGAAGATAACCGAACGGGCCACCTCGCGCACCGCTCCGACAACGATTACCGCCGCCACCTGCTCTGGCAATGAGGCCAGTGCTTGGTCGAGGAGCGGCTGGCCGTCCACCTGCTCAGCCAGCTTGTCCGGAGCGAAGCGCTGCGAGGAGCCGCCCGCCAGGACCACCGCGGTGACCTCGGACAACGCAATCGCGCGGATGTCAGCCTCAGTTGCCATCAGTCGATCACGGGTGCCCCGCGCGCTTAGTGCGCATTTGCGCGGGGCACCCGACACCCTCACCGAGCTCGCAGGCCTTCCCGATGACGCGCGGACGCCTTGTTAGCCGAGTGAGTCCCGCATCGGAATCAGCTTGGCATTCGCCTCGGCCAGTTCCGCGGCAGGATCAGATCCTGCGACGATTCCACAGCCAGCAAAGAGCCGGATCTGGCGTGGGTCGGTCTCGCTGAGTTGGCCGCAGCGCAGGGCGATCGCCCATTCCCCGTCGCCATGAGCATCGATCCAGCCAACCGGGCCCGCGTAACGGTCACGATCCAGATGCTCCAGCTCAGCGATCAGTGATCGCGCGCTGTCCGTGGGCGTTCCGCAGACAGCTGCGGTCGGATGCAATGCCGCCGCCAGTGCCAACGAGGCCACGCCTTTGTCGGCCACGGCGGTGATGTCGGTCGCCAGGTGCAGCACATTGGGCAACTGCAGAACGTAGGGCGCATCGGGCACGTTCATGCCGGAACAGAATGGGGCCAGCGCCCGCGCCACCGAGCGGACCGCGTACTCGTGCTCCTCCAGATCTTTGCTCGACCGCGCCAGCGCAGCGGCCAGGTTGAGATCATGATCATCATCCCCGGAACGGCGAATTGTGCCGGCCAGCACACGTGAGGTCGCCAGGCCCGCCTCGCGCTTCACCAGCATCTCGGGGGTAGCGCCAACCAGCCCATCGACCGAATAGGTCCAGCACTGGGCATAGTTCTCCGCCAGCCTGGCGGCGACCCACCGCAGGTCGATCTCATTCTCGGCGAAGGCAAGCAGATCGCGAGCGAGCACCACCTTCTCCAGGGCGCCACTGCCAATGCGGCGTACGGCCTCGGCAACAGCAGCCTGCCACTCGGGTCCGCTAAGGCCACCATCACCGAAGGTGACGTTGCACGGCCGTTCGGCGAGGCTGGGCCGGCTGAGCTCGACTCCATCGCCTGCGGGCGGTCCGATCTCGGTCATCCAGGCTTGACCGTTGCGCCGGCCCACTACCGTCTGCGGCACGATGAGGCTCGAGCGGCCGGCTGAGTTTGCCGGATCGAAAAGGAAGCTGCCGTACGCCATGAGACCGGCACCTGCAGGCGGATCTTCCAGTTCGGCGATCACCTCGACCTGAGCGACGAGGTCGGCCCACCATTCGGCTGCCTCTGCAATGCTGGCCGGCTTGTGCCGAACGACCTCCCCCCGGCCGACGAGACCATCGCCATAGCGCAACCAGACGTAGCTGTCCTTTGGCGGAAGTAGGGCCAGCAACGAGCCGGGATCGGCGATGGCACGGGTCCGCACGTAGAGCCGCGGCGGGTCCGGTGCAGACCAGGTCACGGGCCACAGCGTAACTGTGGCGCGCGAGGCCACCAATCTGCACTGGCTCCGTGTGCGCAATTTGTGATTTCTTTCACAATCGCCATCAAGCAGTGTTCTCCGAACCCGGGCCCGGCGTTAACGCACGCCTGGTGGGAAACGTCCGCCCAGACGGCTCTTCGGCCGGGCGCTAACGCACGGCTGGTGGGAACGTCCGCCGAGACGGCTCGCGGGCCGAGTGTGACACGCGAGCTAACGCTTGCGCTGCTTCGCTGCCGCCGCCGCATCGGCGCGCTGCTTCCGCTGCGCTGCCAGCTGTTTTTGTTGATCGGCCTGGCGCGCCCGCAAAGCTTCAGCATCCATGGAATTGAGCAGGATCGCCGCCGCAATGCCCGCGATCCCCAGCGACCACCATGGCGAGAGGCCAAACAGCAAGGGCGCTGTGGTCAACAGACAGACGTCGAAGCCGCGGAACAGGTTGGTCACCAGACCTGGCGGGAATGCCCCCGCTTGGCTGGCGATCATGGGCGCGCCGAAGTCCACGCCCTTTGCCTGAGTCCAGCGGACCGCCGCAAGCAACCCGGCGGCTGCCGTCGCGACCGCAACGAAGAATGCGTCGGGCACCGTACGGTGCACCGCCCCGTCGCCGAAGCCCATGTACGCCGGGGTCGTCGCAATGGCCCAGATGCCTGCCAGGATCGCAGGCACGGCGATCGAGGCGAGTTTGAGGCGAGCCAGTGAGAAGGGCAGGCATCGGGCCAGCCCACCGGTACGGGTCAGCACGCGGAGCCCTCCAAGCAGTGGGATCGTTGCGCCGAAGAGGGCGAGTGCGGCGACGACTGGAGTGAGCGTGCTCATGCCCAGCGCGTCGCAGGCGTACGGAATCACGATTGTCGCGGTCAGCACCAGCAAAGGCTGCGGGAACCGCCACAGCCGCTGCCATTCCCGCCAGACGATGGCCTCAAGTCCCAGCCCTCTGCCCCGTTTCGGGTGTACGTGCCCGCGCTCAACGGCCCGCCGCTCGACCACGATGTCGCGGGCCAGGCCGATGTCAAGCGCGAAGAAAGCGCCGGAAATGCCGCTTACCAGCGCCCCGCCGCTCAGCAACCTGGTCCGCCGAATCTGACCCAGGCGGAATGCGGCCAGTACCCCACTTATCGCCAGGACCAGAGCGGAGCCGCCAATCATGATCAGGCCGACCTGGAGGCCGATGTTGCCGGAGAGGCCATAGCTGAACCAGCCGGCGGCCACACCCACGACGCTAAACAGAGCACCCACTGCCAGTACGCCGAAGATGTAGGTCGCGAGGTGACTGAGCCGGTGCCGGTCGATACCTTGCTGTGCTGCCGCGAAGGCGACCGACGCTGCGGCCGAGAGTCCGGTTGCGGCTGCCCACACCAGAATCTCGATCAGCCCTGAGCCGGTCAGTGCTGAGATCAGTCCGCCAACCACCGCACCACCCAGGAATGCGGCGAGTATCGCGGCGACCAGGCGGGAGCTGAGCAGCTTCGCACGAGAGACCGGGGCGTCGAGCAGCCAGAAGCCTTCGGCCGCCGATGCCAGCACAGGCCCGAACAGCCTGCTGGCCGCCAGCGCAACAGCGATCGCGGCCGCGAACGCCGCCCAGGGCAGGATGGCCCGCGCCGATAGGCAAGTATCACTGCTGCATTGCGCAATTGTTCGCTGCGCCTTCAAGATCACATTGACGACCATGGCGCCGATCATGACTGCAGCGAAGACGGCGACGTACGCGTCACTCATCGCCTGCAGCACATTCCGGGTCGCCCGGCCGGAACGCCAGTCCTTGATCAGCCTCTTCAGCTCACGGGGACTGGCTGGGGTCAGTGATCTTGGTTCGCGTGGCTCCTCGTACGCGAAGTCATCGGCGCCCGCTTCCAGACTGCTCATCCGCGAGCAGCTCCGAGCTGGATGACCCGAGTCGCCACAGTGTCGACCAGCTCCGGCTCATGGCTGGCAAAGACGATCGCCAATCCCTTCTGCCGCTCCGATTTGAGCCGTTGCGCCAGCCAGGTCACCCCTTCGGTGTCGAGGCGCTGCTCCGGCTCGTCCAAGATCAACAACTTGCGCGGGCGTACGAACGCGGTGGCCAGAGCCAGCCGCCGGCGCTGGCCTGAGGAGAGGGTCCCGGGCAATTGGCCAGATTGCGGGACTAGCTGAACCTCCTCCAGCACCTCGTCGACGACCTCGTCGGGCTCGGATATACCGTGCGCCCGAGCCAACAGATCGAGATGTTCGACAACGCTCAAGTCGGGAAAGAAGTCAAGATCATCAATCACGGTGGCGACGTCGCGCCTGATCTCCGGTGAGGTCTCGGCCATGGCGTTGCCGCAGACCTGGACGCTGCCGTCGTCTGGCCGGTCTGCGCCCACCAGGCAGCGCAGCAGGGTGGACTTTCCGGCGCCGTTGCGTCCCGTGAGCGCGATTGCCTCTCCGGTACGCACCTCCAGATTGAACTTGTCGAAGATGGTGTTCGGTCCGAAAGCCCGGCGCAGGCCGGAAACCTTGAGGATCATCGCGCGTTTGGCCATGGAGGCGATTCTGCCTCTTCCCGGCAAGAGATCAGGACGAATCTCTGTTCCGCGATCGAGCCTCATAGCGACCTCTCCGCGTACGCCCACGCAGCAGTCACCCCGATCACCAATCCGCGGCGGGCTCCGCGACGAATCCAGGGCGAAGCGAGCAACGCCTTGCGCCCAGACCTGACCAAGAGGGAGGCATCCATGGGACGATCTGCACCGTCCAGAGCGGACCCTCGAGGGCGAGCGTGCCATCCCGGACAACCTGGTGGCCGGCGGCGGCGATCGTAAGCAGTTCTTCCGCGAAACCCTCTTCGGGGTGACGAGCCTTTGCGGTCAGCGTCGAAGCTGCCGGTGGTGCGCAGCAGCCAAACCCCTCCACCATTCAGGTGGTCACCGAGCTGCCCAGCTGAGCTGTCTGTTGGCTGGCACGGGCCGCCAATCGCCTCGTCCCGGCGCTAGCTCGTCGCGAGCTCTGCACAGTTTGCTGACGGTCTGCACACGTTGCAACCAATGCAGAGCGACTGAAACCAACGTGTACGTGGTTTTCAACAGCTAGAACTCTCTGCGAGGGCTCGAAGTGGAGACCGCGCCGGGAGGAAGTAGGAGCGGCGAGTGTCAGCGGGGCGTGGGAGGCTTTCGGTGTGCCTGATGCTGACTCTGCCGGTTTCGAGGGGGCCGGGCCGGCTCGCGCGACGCTCGATAAGCGACGCGGAGACATTGCCGCCATGTTCGATCGAGTGGCCGCGCGTTATGACCTGGCCAATGATGTGCTTTCACTGGGCCAGGATCGGGCTTGGCGTAGCCAGGTGGTCCAGGCCGTAGCGCCGCGACATGGGCAGCTGATCTTGGATGTGGCAGCTGGCACGGGCACCTCGAGTGAGCCGCTCCTGCGTAGCGGCGCCGCTGTCATCGCCGCCGATCTCTCCTTTGGCATGTTGCTGGTCGGCAAGCGACGGAGGCCTGATCTGATTTTTGTCGCCGCCGACGCACTGCAACTGCCGTACGCCGACGCGAGCTTCGACGCAGTCACCATTTCCTTCGGGCTGCGCAACGTCGAGGACACAGTAGCCGCCCTGAACGAGATGCGGCGGGTGATCAAGCCGGGTGGCACGCTTGTCGTCTGCGAGTTCTCCACGCCCACCTGGCGACCCTTCCGCACCCTTTACACCAACTACCTCGTCGCAGCGCTGCCACGAATCGCGTCGCTGGTGTCCTCCAGCCCCGCCGCGTATCAGTACCTGGCCGAGTCGATCCAGGCCTGGCCCGACCAGCAAGGTTTGGCCGCCATGATCGAAGGGTGCGGCTGGCACGAGGTTGAGTGGCGGAATCTGTCGGGTGGAATCGTCGCGTTGCACCGGGCCCGAGCATGATCGAATCATCAACAGTCGCCGCACCGCCGGGAACGATCTTGCTCGGCGCGTACGCCGCACGCAGCTGTCCAGTCAAGACCCAGAATGCCTTTGATCCGACATTGACCATCGACACTCCGGCCGAGGCAAACGATGGACTCGCCGAGCTGTTCGACGGTGGTGCGCCATTCAAAGCAGCCGTGTTCGAACAGCTGATCAATTCCGGCCGGGGACAGGTTGTTGATCTTCGATCCCTGTCAGCCGACACCCGCGAGGTGCAAATCGATGCCTGTGTTCGGGCCATGACCTCCGGAGCTCATGTGATCATCGAGGGGTGCTTGCCTGTTGATCTTTCCGGTCATCGGGTCGGCTTCCCCGATCTGCTGATTCGGGGGGCCGACACGTCCCTCGGCTCGCCGACCTACCACCCGGTAGAGGTGAAGTGGCACAAAATCATGCTGCGTCCGCGACCGCCGGAGGGTGACGCCGAGGAACCACCAATGCTGCGTTACTCGACCTTGACCGACCCGACCCCTGATGCCTCCGTCGAGGTTTCCGGTTACGGGCTGCGAATCAGCAGCCGGGAGGCCGACTTCCTTCAGCTGGCTCACTATCACCGCATGCTTCAGGCCTGCGGGTTTGCCAGCGAGCGCTCGCTTGCTGGCGTCATCGGGACTGATGACCTTGTTGAAGCACCGGTGGTGGCCTGGGCCGACTTGGGCCAGCCCCAAGTGCGAACCTTCTCACGCAGCAGCCCAGAAGGTTGGCGGCTCTGCAGCCTGCTCGAGCGCTATGACCACGAACATGCATTCCGGCTCAAGATCGCTGCCGTCGCCCAACAGCAGACCGGCCGGCCGGACTCCGACCCTGAGCTGCTGGTCCGACCGATCGTTAACAAGGAATGCCCGCGCTGCCAATGGTGGGAGTACTGCCTCCCCCAGCTTGACCCGGACGACGTCAGCCTGCGCCTTGACAAGACCCCCCTCGACATGCGAGAAATCGCGACCCTGCGCCGGCGCGGCATCACTACGATCACCGATCTCGCCGACGCCGAACTCGAGCAACTCTTGGAGTGGTATCTACCCGAGGTGGTCCATCGCAGCGGCGCGGAAGGACGCATCAGAGTGGCTGCACGGCGCGCCAGGATGCTGCTCGAGGGCATCAGCTTTGATCGCGAAACCACCGGTGCGATCGAGATTCCGCAGGCCGAGGTTGAGATCGATCTGGACATCGAAAGCTCCGCTGATGGCCGTATTTACCTGTGGGGATTCCTCGTCCAGCACGCCAGTGAAGGCAGCGCTGTCTATCACGAGTTCAGTCGATTCGATGATCTTGATGACTCGACTGAGGCAGCACTCGCCGTGAAGGCATTCACCTGGCTGCGCAGCGTCGTACACTCCACACCATCGGTTGCGGTCTTCCATTACAGCGGCTACGAAGTTGCCAAGATCATCGAGCTGGCCCGCCGCGCGCAGAACGAGTTGTTGGTTTGGGCCGCGGCGTACGCCGAGGAGCATTTCGTCGACCTGTTGGAGATCGTCAAGGCACACTATTTCGGTGTCAGCGGTCTCGGCCTCAAGTTGATGGCACGGCATGTGGGGTTCCGCTGGCGCGACGACGATCCCGGTGGGCTCAGCTCACAGCTTTGGTTTGCCGAGGCCGTGCACGGGGAGAGTGCTGAGGTACGCACGCGGGCGCGCCGCCGGGTATTGGAATACAACGAGGATGACGTGACCGCGACCAGTCAGGTCAGAGCGTGGCTCCGAGCGCAGTAATCTCGCGATCCAGGGTGCGGCGGTGGGCTCGGTCGATCACGGCCTCGACGAGCTGTACGCCGACGGGCGGCGCCGCCAGAATCTCAGCCAGCTCGCCCGCGGTGGCCGCTCGCCGGTAACCAATACCCGCAGCCGCCGACAAGGCATCGAATTGCAGCCCTTGGGGGGTGCCGAAGAGTCGCTCGAACGCCCCCATGTGCGCAGGCTCGCCTTGCTCCAATGTGGCGAAGAGACTGCCACCGTCATCGTTGGCCACGACCAGCCTGAGATCCGGCCGCGGTTCCGACCGTCCGATAACCAAGCCGGTCGCGTCGTGCAGCGCCGTTAGATCACCAAGCAGGGCGTGCGTCGGGCGTTCTAGGGCGAGCGCGATTCCTGCGGCGGTGGAGACATTCCCGTCGATCCCGGAAAGTCCACGGTTGGCATAAACCAACGGGGACACGCTCTCGATGGGCGCGAGGTCCAGGTCGCGGATCGGGCTGGACGAACCGGCGAACAATACGTCGCCGGCACTGAGTGCGGCCCAGACGATAGCTGCCAATGCCGGCCCGGTGAGATAGGGCTGTGTTGCTAGCAGCGCGTCGAGGCGTCTACGCACCATCATGTCCGCCTCTCGCCAGGCTTCGAACCAGCTCCGATCCCCGGCATCGGGCAGCCGCACCGCATCTGTCACCAGGGAGGCGGCGCGTCCCGGGTCCACCCAATCTGGGTACGCCGACACCATCACCAGCTCAAGATCGTCGCGGGCCAGCAGGCGGCCGACCGGGCGGGAGAGAGTTGGCCGGCCGAAGACCACGACGCGCTCAATCTCCTCGGCGAGCGTTGAGGAGAGCAGAAGCCGGTAGGTGGACAGAGCTGCCTCGCCGCGGCGCGCATTGCTCGACGGTTCGGCCATCAGGGGAACACCTGCTCGCACAGCCACGTCGGCAACGGTGCCACCGAGCTCAGGCGGGCAGTCGCCGGCGACGATCACGGTTTGAGCCCCGTCGGAGAGTGTCCTTGGTTCCGGCGAGTTCTGAGCTGCCGTGATCACAAGTTCGGGAGCCGGCGGCGGCCAAGCAAACTCTGCCGGCAGCAACGGTTCGCTGAACTCGACGTTCAGCTGCACCGGGCCGGGCATCCGCGTCCTGAGCCCGGTGGCCGCCGTCATGATCCTGGCCATCTCGAAACGCCAGGTCCGATGATCAAGGACCTCGTCCGACAGCCCGGCGTAGGCTCGCACGTGACGGCCGAACAGCTGATCTTGGTCGGTGGTCTGGTTGGAACCGCTGTTGATCAAGGACCGCGGTCGGCTGGCAGTGATCACTACCAGTGGCACGTGGGAATGCCAGGCCTCCAGAACTGCTGGGTGCAGGTTGGCGGCCGCAGTGCCCGATGTAGTCAGGACGGCTGCTGGCGCTCCCGAACCCTTAGCAATGCCGAGGCCGAGAAACCCGGCGGTGCGTTCATCGACCCGGACGTGCAGCCGCAGCAGGCCGATGCGGTCGGCCTCGAAGCACTCGTACGCCAGCGGCGCACTCCGCGCACCAGGGGCGAGCACCACGTCATGGATGCCGCGAGTGATCAACTCCTCGATGATCGCCCGCGCGCACGCGGTGGCGTTACCCACCGGACAGCTCCCGAGTTTCCACGAGACGAGCCTGCCAGAACTGCTGCACTTGCGCGCTCGGCTGGTGGCCCTGCAGCGCGGCCTCGTCGACAGCCAGATCGCGCACCCGGATCACCCCATCGACCGCGGTCAGCGGCTCTGCCACCAAGTCGCCGGTGAGCAGCGGGACCGTGTTGAGCCCGCAGGCGTAGGGCAGCTCGGGAAGCGCCGCGGCCAGCGCTAGGCCAGCCCTGATCCCGATCGAGGTCTCCAAGGCGCTGGAAA